>CANGZK010000016.1 GCA_947458565.1 Acidimicrobiaceae bacterium | reverse complement strand
TACGATCTCCATCATGTGACCAGGGATTCGAATATTGCGACCTTGGTCCGCCATTGCACGCGTCATCGACAGACGGATCCACCACGTCGCATAAGTTGAGAACTTGAAACCTTTTTCGTAGTCATACTTGTCGGCTGCATGCATCAGGCCGATGTTGCCTTCTTGAATTAAGTCAGCAAGTTGTAACTCTTTACGGTCATACCGACGTGCGATTGAAACCACAAGCCGCAAGTTGGCTCGCACCATGTGCTCTTTGGCTTTGACGCCTTCAGTAACAGTTCGTTGCAGTGCTCGCCTGTCACGCACCCCAAGAGTGCCGATTCCTCGCTTCAACTGGGCATCAGCCTCAAGACCATCCTTAATGGCTCGGCCAAGACGCTTTTCATCATCAGCATTCAGCAAATCGACTTGTCCGATCTCATTGAGATACATCCGTACCGCATCTGGGCCAGTGTCGCTGCCGATCGCATGTCTCATGCGTGCTCGCCCACTCGTTTTCCAAGCCAGTCCAGCAGCTCCATCGCTGCTGCATCCGCCATGGTTGTGTTATCAAGTTCTTCCAGCAATATACGAGCATCTCGGTCGGCACGAATCTCGTCTGGATCAGTGATGCGATTGCGATTTGATAATTCGCGGCGCACTGCAGCCGAGATGAGATTCTTTGCCTCAGTAAATGGGTCCGAGTCGATATCGGCGACTGCGGCCCGCTCAACAACTTCGCGTGCCTCAGGGTCTGCGACTTCTAGCGCACTAGCGATATTGCCCGTCACTGATGCGACAGCCAAATACGCTCGGCGATACACGTCATCAGAGAACAGACTTTCGCTCATCCATGTCGCGATTGCATTCCAGTCCTGCACCATGATCGAAAGTGCCACAAATTCGGCGTTTTCGCGACGCGACGAATCAACTGTTGGGCCGGTGCGCACTTCTGGTTTTCGACTCCCGCGTTCGGCCAGCTGCATCAGGTCAACAGCAGGAATACCCACATGGCTCGCTACCTCTCCTGCATAGATTTTGCGCACATTTTTATCGGGGTGTTCATTGATCACCGCCATTGCCTGCTGAGCAGTTCGCGACCTGGCCTCTGGAGAGGCAATTGAACCTGCATCAAGCGTGCGCTGCAATCGAAAGCCCAAAAATGGTTTGGCATCTTTAATCGCCGCCGCAAGCGCTTCGGGGTTTGTCATTGCGAGCTCGCCAGGATCTTTGCCGTCTGGAAACTTGGCAACAAACACTTGCAATTTATATCGACTCTCCCACTCATAAAAACGTTCAGCAGCTCCCTGCCCAGCTGCATCTGCGTCAAAGGCCAAAATCACTTTGTTGGCAAATCGCTTCAGTAAGCGCACATGCTCTTCCGTCAGTGCCGTGCCACAAGTTGCAACTGCACGAGAAATTCCTGAGCGATGAAAGCCAATCACATCGGTGTAGCCCTCGCACACAATCACTTCATCAGCAGCAACGATGTCTTGCTTGGCCCAATTAAGGCCATACAACGTTTTGGATTTTGCGTAAATAGTTGTTTCGGAAGAGTTCTTATATTTTGCTGGGTCGGTACTCCCCGGCAGAATGCGCCCTCCGAAAGCAACTGCATCACCTGCATCTGTGAAAATTGGAAAAAGTACACGCGCTCGAAACGAATCTTGTGATTTGCCACGCTTGTTCACAAAAGCGAGGCCTACTTCTTTCAGCAAATCAATTGACACACCGATTTCTCGACTCATGGCATCCCAGTCATCTGGCGCCCAACCCATTTTGAATTGTCGGGCAACATCTCCCGAGAGTCCACGATCGCGCAAGTAGTCACGCGCAACACGTGCATCTGGGCTGGTGAGCAGCCGATCGTGATACCAATTCACTGCCTTGTCCATCACTTCGATGAGCTGCTTGCGATGTTGTCTGTCTTTGCTTTGCCCACCAGTTGTGTATGTCAGTGTCATGCCGGCTTTATTGGCCAGATGTTCGATCGACCCTACAAAGTCAAGATGCTCGATCTCTTGCACAAACTTAAACACATCACCCGCTGCACCGCAACCGAAACATCGATAGCGCTTTGTTTCTTCGCGCACGTTGAAAGACCCAGATTTTTCGGCATGGAATGGACACAGACCAACCCAATTACGACCAACTCTGCGCAAGGGCAAGTAGCCCTGCACCACATCTACAAGCGAGACGGTTTCGCGCAGCCGCTCTATGTCGTCATCACTAATGGCCACGCCATGCAGACTAGTGCTTGCGGTCGTGGATCACTGAAGCGATAATCGCGACGGTCATGACCGTCATAATGAACAGCAGGGACAGCCAAGTTGGGACGTGGTACCAATGTGCGGCAGTCATTTTGATACCGACATAAATCAACAGCACCGAGATGGCTGGCTTGAGGTATACAAAGCGGTCCTTGATATCTGCAAACAAGAAGTAGAGCGCTCGCAGACCCATAATGGCAAAAGCATTCGCCGCAAACACAATGAACTGCTCATTGCTCACTGCGAGCACGGCAGGAACAGAGTCGACAGCAAATATCACGTCAGAGATTTCAATAACGACCAATACCGCAAGCAATGGAGTTGCCAGCCTCTTTCCGTTTTTCTTCGTGAAAAGCTTCTGTCCGTCCAACTCATCCGTAGTCGGGACAAAGCGATGGAAAAGTCGCATCGTACGAGTGTCTGAAGGATTCTTTTCGGCCTCATCACCGTGTCGGAAGACCCCAATACCGGTGTAGATGAGAAAGAGTCCAAAGACAATCAAGACGTAATCAAAGCGCTCAATAATTGCGACACCAAGGAATATGAATACAAAGCGCATTACTAATGCACCGAAAATTCCCCAGAACAAAACGCGGTGCTGATACTCGCGTGGCACTTTAAAGTGAGTGAAAATCATCGCCCACACAAACACGTTGTCGACACTCAAGCTCTTCTCAATCAAGTAGCCACTGATGTACTCAACAGCGGCTGCTCTTTCAAACATTGCCCAGATAACAAAAGTGAAACCAACACCGATGCTCACCCACACAATCGATTCAATCGCTGCTTCTTTGAGGTGAGCGACATGCGGACGACGGTGGACAATAAGAATGTCAACCAGCAAGAGTGCACCGATGAGACCGAGCAACATCTCCCATCCCCACCATGGGACAGTGATATCTACAAAATTTTCGCTTCGTGAACTTGCGCTAAATAGAGTGCTCAGCATTTTTCCTTTGACCTCTCGGGTTTTACGCTGAAACTATTTAGTTTCAGCTTTACTTCCCCCGATGATCGCTTGCGCTGACGCAAGTCGGGCTATAGGAATACGATACGGCGAACACGACACGTAGTCAAGTCCCGCGCGGTAAAACAATCCAATTGATTCTGGATCGCCGCCATGTTCTCCACAAACGCCCAATTTGATTCCACGTTTTGCCTTACGACCCCGATTGGCTGCAATTTTCACAAGTTCACCAACCCCAACTTGGTCAATAGTTTCAAAAGGATTTCGCTTCAGTAGTCCAGCCTCCAAATATGCGGGCATCATGCGACTTTCCACATCGTCACGGCTGAAACCAAATGCCATCTGCGTGAGGTCGTTCGTTCCAAAACTAAAGAAATCACTAATCTCGGCCAACTCGCCAGCAACAAGAGCGGCTCGAGGCGTTTCGATCATCGTTCCGATCGTCACCTTTGGCTGCTTCGACTTTTTGATTGTGTTTTTGACTGTGTTTTTGGCACCAGACTTTGCAGCCGGCTTGAGTTGCTTCGAGTGAGCGAGAATTTCTTGCTCAACCCAACTGCGCGCCAGTGCCAACTCTTCTTTGGTCACGACGAGTGGAATCATCACTTCAACGATTGGTGAATAACCCTCGCTGGCAACTATGTCGGCTGCTGCGAGCAGTGCCCGCACCTGCATCGCGTACAAACCGGGCTTAATGACACCAAGCCGAACGCCTCGTGTTCCGAGCATTGGGTTGACTTCTGCCCACGAATGTGCGGCTTCAATCAATTTGGTTTCCTCTGCCGTCAATCCGACAGTTGCCCGCTTGATCTCGAGTTCATCCACGCGAGGCAAGAACTCGTGCAAGGGTGGGTCGAGCAATCGAACCGTTACAGGCAATCCGCTCATCGCCCGCAGGATCGATGCAAAGTCTTCGGTCTGCACTTTGCGCAATTCATCCAAAGCAGAAGCCTCTTCTGCTGGCGTACTTGCCAAAATCATGCGTCGCACAACTGGTAAGCGATCTGGGGCCAAAAACATGTGCTCGGTGCGGCACAGACCAATACCCTCTGCTCCGTATTCGCGCGCCTTGGTGGCATCTTCATCGGTGTCGGCATTTGCACGCACTGCGAGCTTGCCCTTACGAATCTCGTCTGCCCACTTCAAAATGGTATGAAACTCTTTTGTCGGTTCGGCAGCAGCGAGTGTCATCGCCCCAACAATCACTTCACCAGTTGTGCCGTCTAAAGAAATGACATCTCCCTCACGAACGACAGTTTCACCAACAGTGAATTTCTTGCCATCAATATGCACCGATTCAGCACCTACGATTGCAGGAGTTCCCCAACCGCGAGCGACTACTGCTGCGTGACTCACGAGTCCGCCACGAGAAGTCAAGATGCCCTTAGCAACCATCATTCCATGTACGTCTTCCGGACTTGTTTCGCTGCGCACCAAAATAACGGCCTCGCCACGACCAGCAGCAGCCGCCGCGTCATCGGCAGTGAAGTAGACAGCGCCAACGGCGGCACCCGGCGATGCAGCAAGACCCTTTGTGAGCGCCTTTGACTTGTTTGCAAACTGCGGATGCAGCACTTGATCCAAATGCTCTGCTGCAACTCGCATGAGCGCGTCTTTCTTTGAGATTTTCCATGCGGCTTTGCCCTTGCCCGAAGGCTTAGTCATGTCAACAGCCATTCGCAAAGCGGCCGCGCCAGTGCGCTTACCAACCCGTGTTTGCAGCATCCACAACTTGCCTTGGTCAATCGTGAACTCGGTGTCGCACATGTCTTTGTAGTGGCGCTCAAGTCGATCAAAAATTGTCATCAACTCTGCATGAATTGCAGGAAACTGACGTTTGAGGTCGTCCAGTGTTTCGGTATTACGAATCCCGGCAACTACGTCTTCACCTTGAGCGTTAACCAAAAAGTCTCCGTATGGTTTGTTTTCGCCCGTTGCCGCATTGCGGGTAAAACCAACACCTGTACCAGAGTTGTTGTCACGGTTTCCAAACACCATTGCCTGCACATTTACTGCTGTGCCCAAATCATGACTAATTTTCTCGCGCACTCGATAGGCAATTGCTCGTGCGCCATTCCAGGAACGAAACACTGCTTCTACCGCTCCACGCAATTGCTTCATTGGGTCTTGCGGAAATTCGCGACCGGTCTCAGTTTTCACGACCTGCTTGTACGTCTCGCACAAAGCCTTCAACGCAGTAGCTGGCAAGTCTGCATCGCTCTTCACCCCTGAAGCCTTCTTTGCTTCTTCAAATGGATGCTCAAACTTTACGCCATCAATTCCCAGCACGATTCGGCCGTACATCGAAATGAAGCGACGATAACTGTCATACGAAAAGCGCTCATCGTTTGTCGTTCGCGCCAAACCGACGACACTCTTGTCATTGAGACCCAGGTTGAGAACCGTGTCCATCATGCCCGGCATCGAAAACTTGGCACCAGAACGCACCGATACCAGCAATGGGCTCGAAGGATCACCCAAGCGTGCCTTCATCTTGCGCTCAAGTGCAGTGACCTGCAAGTTGAGCTCTTTGTCAAGGCTCTTAGGCCAACCGCCATGCATGTAGTCGCGACACGCATCGGTGGTCACCGTAAAGCCGTGAGGTACTGGCAAATGAAGCACACTCATCATCTCGGCCAAGTTGGCACCTTTGCCACCCAACAAATCTTTGAGACTCATCGGGGATTTACGGTGCTTGTGATCAAACGCGTAGATGTAAGTCATCTGGTCATCCTAGAGGGTCGGATTTTCTCCATATGGATCGCTTATCTCGACTCCGCGCTTAATCAATGCCAGCGCAATCATGCCTGCCACGGTGGTGTACGTTCCAACAACTTCTTCGTTGACAAGTACTTGATCACCGACTTTTGTGCCTGAGACACAAATTACCCTGCACAATCTGCGCGGCGCCATCGATCCACGCGAGTCCATTCGTTCAACAAGTTCTTGACCTGGATAACAACCCTTAGTGAAACTGACCGCGACATCAACCACGCCTGTTTCTGCAGGAATCATTTCAGTTGTGATGTCGACACCCATTTCAGGCCACAATGCCCGAACACGAGATGCAACAAATTCATCCTGAGTTCCTTCGCGCAAGGTTGCTGGCAGTGTCATTGTCGGAGAGAAAAAATCAAATGCTGTTCCATCACCTCGCCACGCAGGAATTGCACCACTCATGTCAAACGGTTGAGCAATTTTTGCCATGTCATTAACCGAAGAAGTGGTTCGAATGGCACGCCAAGTTTGGCGCTGTAGCTCGATATCGGCATTAACTCGAATCTTGAATCGGCTCAGTCGCGCGACCGTTGACTCACCAAATCCTGGTTCGCAGTCCAACACAAATCGATCGGCGGCTGCGCAAGTGACTCGCAATAATGAATCAACTTTTCCAGTTGGTTGCAACAGTAATGAACTGCGAACATCTCCGGGTTGCATTGAAGCAATATCTTGACTGAGTTGCGAATGCAGATACGTTTTTGCATCAGAGCCCGTAATCGTGATTACATCCCGCTCAATCGAGATCCAATACCATGCGTCACTCAAAAGCAAACACTCACTGCTTCTCTCCTGCAGCCTTACGGGCAGCAGTCATGCGTCGCGCAGCAGGTATGGCGGCCATTAAAGCTGCAGTCTTGTTGAAGCACTCAAGATCTTCGTCTTCCGGAATGCTGTCGGCAACAATGCCGGCACCGGCTTGCAACGAGGCGCCATGTTCACCGATAAACATCGTGCGAATAGCAATTGCTGTATCTAAGTTGCCACAAAAATCCACGTAGCCAACAACACCCGCGTAAGGCCCGCGTTTCACTGGCTCTAGTTCATCAATAATTTCCATCGCTCGCACTTTTGGTGCACCGCTCACGGTGCCTGCTGGCAATGTTGCGCGCAATACGTCGATCGGCCCAAGTCCTGCCTGCAATTCTCCCGACACCTGTGAAGTCAAGTGCATCACATGGCTATATCGCTCAAGCGACATAAGTTCGTCCACATTCATCGTTCCAAACTTGGCAACTCGGCCAACATCATTACGCGCAAGGTCAACAAGCATGATGTGTTCTGCAACTTCCTTCGGATTTTCTTTCAACTCTGCTGCCAACTTGCGATCATGCTCTTCGTCGACACCACGCTTTCGAGTTCCTGCAATTGGACGACTAATTACTTTGCCATTGCGCAGTTGCACCATCGGTTCGGGTGAACTACCAACAATTGTTAAATCAGGGTGCTTGACGTAATACATATATGGACTTGGGTTAACTTGCCGCAGCACTCGGTACACATCAAACGGATCAGCATTCAGTCGAAGGTCAAACCGTTGCGAGAGCACAACTTGAAAAATATCCCCTGCTTTGATGTACTCCTTAGCCGCCAGGACAGCACGTTGATAGGAGTTGCCATTCTTCTTTGGATCGAATTTTGATTTGTAGTCATCGGGTCGTGGAGGTTCGACTGCCACATACGACAACGGCTTGGTCAAATCTGCGGCTGCCTGTTTGATTCGCTCAATCGCGGCGTCATAAGCAGCATTGATCTGAACATTGTTCATCTTGATCAAAGGAACGCTCTCGAGCAAATACACGCGTTGTCTCCAGTGATCAAAAGCAGCGAGAGATCCAATGACACTGATAGTCGCATCTGGCAATTTGCGATCGTCGCGAGGAGCATTTGGCAAGTCCTCTACTTCGCGCACAATGTCATAACCCAAAAAGCCCATCAGCCCACCCTGTAGTGGAGGCAAATCTTTCATTACGGGAGCCTTGTAGATCTTGAGTAGGGACTCCATTGCCGCCAACATGCCCTTGTCAAGCACTGTGCCACTAGGAACGTCGCCAGTCGTAGTGATCTGACCATCTCGTAGAACCAAAGTCGCTAATGGATTGCGACCAACAAATGAATACCGGCTCCAGCGCTCTCCGTTTTCAACTGATTCAAGCAAAAACCCTGGATCGTCACCAACGAGTTTCAAATATGCGGCAACAGGAGTCTCCATGTCGGCAAGCACTTCTGTCCATACAGGAACAACGGTGTGTGATATCGCCAGTAAATGAAAATCTTCGCGACTCGGAAAAAATTGCATTAGATATACAGTCCAGTGCTTGCTTCGATTCGGGTAGCAGCGACCGCGTGAATATCGCGCTCGCGCAGCATTACGTAATCCTGTCCGCCAACTTCAACTTCGTAGCGATCATCAGGACTGAATAGCACTCGATCACCGGTTTCTGCTGCACGCACGTTTTGACCCATAGCCACCACTTCGGCCCATACCAACCGCTTTGCTACCTGCGCTGTAGCTGGGATAACGATGCCACCGTGAGATCTGCGCTCATTTTCGCCCTGGGGTATGCGCACCAATAGACGATCGTTGAGCATCTTGATTGGAAGTTTTTCGGGGGCTCCAGTCACGATCGTCAGGGTACTAGCGACCCTGACGGGCCGCACGTTGCACTAGTCGCAGCGCAGTATTTAGCCCTCGCTCAGCCTCGTAGATCGCAGTCAATAGGTCATCTCCGGCATCGGCGTTCTTTGGATCGCGAATCGCTATCAGCCGTGACGCACCAAGCGACCCTAGGCGTTCTCTACAGCGATCAAGAGTGTCGGCGATTGCTGCCAATTCGGCCTTTGTGCTTTCGGTGTTCATCGTTATTTGGCTTTCTTTGTCTTTTGCGCAACTTTTAATTTCCCATACGGCATTTCTGAAGAAGGACAAATGTCTGCAAGCTCACACACATCACACTTTGGTTTCTTTGCATCACACACTCGACGCCCGTGCAGTATCAGTCGCAAACTAAACCCACCCCAATCTTTAGGGTCGAACATTGCATTCAACTCATATTCCACCTTGACAGGATCTTCCTCTTTGGTCAGTCCAAGTCGACGCGACAATCGTCCTACATGCGTGTCTACTGGCAGCCCTGGCAAGTCGAAGACCACACTTCGTAGAACATTCGCAGTCTTTCGACCAACTCCTGGAAGAGTCACCAAGTCTTCAATTGCACTTGGAACCTCGCCGCCGAATCGCTCCATGACATTGCGAGCCATCCCAACCAAATTCTTTGCCTTAGTTGCATAGAAGCCAGTACTGCGAACAAGTTCTTCTACTCGCGCCACATCTGCAGCAGCCATCTTTTGCGCCGTTGGAAATTCTGCAAACAACGCAGGTGTCACCATATTGACTCGTGCATCAGTGCATTGCGCAGACAAAATAGTTGCACTGAGTAATTGAAAAGCACTTTCATGAGTGAGCTCACAAATTGGAGCACCATAAATGTCTTTCAGTCTGCTCAGTACCTCGGAGGAACGATCGAGGATTTTCTGATTTACTTTTTTTGTTGCTTTGACTTTTGGCGTAGTCTTTGCGCGCGAAGATGTAGTAGCCACAGTGCCGAACACTAGCGATTGGCGCAGATAACCTAAGGGTTATGGCGCATCTCGACATCAAACGATTGGCCGCCAACGAAGATCTCGCCGAAGTCGAAGGCTTACTTCGAAGAGTCGAGCGTGCCGACGGAGTGAGACCGCTTTCCGACCACCTCTGGATTGATCTACGCCAAGGCGGTCGGCCCGGATTCGCTGGTCTTCATGCGTACATTCCCGGCCATGACCATCTGGTTGCCTATTGCCAGGTTTCTCGTGGCAACGATTCTTGGTCGCTTGATTTGATTGTCGACCCACACCACCGCTACGACATGGCCTCGATCGGTCCAGAAATGCTCGCTGCAGCAATAGAAATCATTTCGCATGAGGGTGGTGGGCATGTGTATTGGTGGGTGTACGAACCAACCCAAGTTCACCAACAACTAGCCAAGAGCGTCAACTTTACGATCGGCCGTACTGTTACCCAGATGCGCGTCAACCTTCCACTCGGCCAAGAGGCTTTTGCTAGCGCGATACCAATCGAGACATGCGCTTTTCGTGTTGGAACAGACGAGCAATCTTGGCTCGATGTCAACAACCGTGCGTTCAGCAATCACCCCGAACAAGGTGGATGGACCACAGAGATTCTTGCATCGAGACAACAAGAACCATGGTTTAATCCAAACGGTTTTTTGCTGCATCACATCGACAACAAGTTGGCCGGCTTTTGCTGGACAAAACTGCATCTCGAGACGCAGCCCGTGTTGGGGGAAATTTATGTGATTGCAGTTGACCCCGATCGCGCGGGCAAAGGTCTTGGTCGATCTCTCACTGTGGCGGGATTGCAACATCTAGCCAAACTTGGCACCACTGTTGGCATGTTGTACGTAGATAACCAAAACAGCGCCGCGCTCAACATGTACACATCTCTTGGTTTTACAAGCCATCACCAGCAGTGTGCATTTGTTGGTGATGTGCACTAGTTTTTAGCGCATGCCAACTGTCGAAAACCAAGAATCCGCATCACTTCCCCGCTGGTCGGTTGCTGATGTACATGAGTCTTTTTCATCTCGTTCGTTCACCGACGCAATGGAGCGTGCCGGAGCAACGGTGTCGCGCATGGAGCAGCTTTTCGACCAGCACAATGTGAGGGCTATCGAGCCACGCGCTCCACATGATGCCGATGGTCAAGCAGCAGATGCTGTGATCAAAGCCTTCAACACAACTGTTGAAGAGTCCGAAATCTTGGGTGCGTACATTTATGCGACCGTCAGTACCGACTCACGTCATGAACAGGCGCAAGGCCTGCTCAGCGAGCTCGAAACCTTGGATGCACGAGTGTCACCGCTACTTGCACGCCTCGCAGACTGGGTCGCATCATTAGGAGCAGAAGCACTCGCAACAGTAAGCGTTGAGGCTCGTGAGCACCTTGGTCCATTGCAACGTCTGCAAGCACGCAGCGAGCACCAGATGTCAGAAGCTGAAGAGGGTTTGTATTCCGAGTTGGGTACTACAGGTTCGTCGGCGTGGGGCCGCTTACAAGGAGATCTCACCTCCCAGCTCAGTGTTGACGTGCATCTTCCAAGTGGAACCGCAAATATGCCGATGGCCGCAGTGCGTGGACTTGCAACAGATACCGACTTGGCAACACGCAAGGCTGCTTACGACGCAGAAATGCAGGCATGGCCAACAATTGCAGTTGCATGCGCTGCTGCAATGAACTCGATCAAGGGTGAGGCCAACACAGTCAATCGTCGACGTAATTGGAACTCGCCACTCGATGCATCGCTCTATGGAAACAGCGTGAGTCGCGCGACATTTGAAGCAATGCAGTCGGCAGTACACGCATCGCTCCCCGATTTTCGCAAATGGATGCGCGTCAAGGCTCAACTTGCCGGTGACACCAACGGCTTGTCATGGTGGAACCTCTTTGCTCCTCTTTCGGTCTCGCCAGGCGCCATCTCATGGGATGAAGGAATCAGCTTGGTCAAAGGTGCATTTGCCAGTTACAGCGATCAACTCTCACACTTAGTTGATCGCTCGCTCGCCGAGCAATGGATCGATGCGGAGCCACGGAGCGGCAAAGTTGGTGGCGCGTTTTGCATGTCATTCGTAAAGGACCGATCGCTCGTCTTGCTCAACTGGAGTGGCAGCGTTGACTCTGCGCAAACGACAGCGCACGAACTTGGACACGCGTACCACAACACTCAATTAGCCGAGCGAACCGCATTGCAAAAGCGAGTCCCAATGGCACTCGCCGAGACTGCAAGTATTTTTTGTGAGACTCTGGTTGTTGAAGAAGGCTTGCGAAAACTGCAAGGTGACGATCGACTTGCGCTGCTCAACGTGGACCTCATTGGTGCGTCACAAGTTGTTGTCGATATTCATAGCCGATTCTTATTTGAAACTGAAGTTTTTGCCCGCCGTCAGCACCGCACACTTGGAGTGAGTGAACTGAATGAGATCATGCTCTCGGCTCAACGCGATGCATACGGTGACGGCATTGATCAATCGACAGCACACCCTCACATGTGGGTACTCAAGCCGCATTATTACGGCAGCCACTTCTATAACTGGCCCTACACATACGGCCTGCTTTTCGGACTTGGTTTGTACGCACGTTTCCAACATGATCCAGAGCATTTCCGTAGCGGATATGACGATGTGCTTTCACGAGCTGGCATGGACACTGCAGAGCAACTTGGTGAAGCATTTGGACTCGATGTGACTGACGAAGCATTTTGGACTGCAAGCCTCGATGTGCTTCGTGCACGAATGACCGACTTCAACACACTTGCGCAAAAGCACTTGTAAACTGAATACATGGTCAGTCTTTACGATGCGTCGCGCGAAGACATCACCACTCTCTTAGAAGGTCAACCAGCATTTCGCATTATGCAAGTGTGGGAAGGCCTGTATCAACAGTTTGTTGAGCCCGCCCAGATGCTCACACTTCCAGTTGCACTACGCAACAAGTTAAACGAACAGTTTCCTCCAGCGCTCAACCTGACCACGACCAGCGTGAGCGACAAGGGTGATACCACAAAGTTTTTGTGGTCGCTTGCCGATGGTGGACACCCTATTGAAACCGTATTGATGCACTACAAAGAACGCGCAACGGTTTGCGTAAGCACACAAGCAGGCTGTGCGATGGCCTGTGGTTTTTGCGCTACTGGCCAAGCAGGATTCACTCGCCATCTCACAAGTGGAGAAATCGTCGAGCAAGTTGTGCGTGCAGCACGAGAGAGCGCCAAAAAAGAACAACGTGTGGCAAACGTGGTGTTCATGGGCATGGGTGAGCCCCTCGCCAACGAAGAAGCGGTGTGGGGCGCTGTCGAACGCATGCACCACGACATTGGTATTTCTGCTCGCCACCTCACCATTTCAACTGTCGGCATCATTCCCGGCATTCGTGCGCTTGCACAACGTCCGCTTCCCGTCAACTTGGCCGTGTCACTGCACGCTGCACGTGACCCGTTGCGCGACCGTCTCGTACCAATCAATAAGCGCTATCCACTTGCCGACTTGGTGCAGGAGTGCGCAGATTATTTGCGCGTCAAAAATCGTCGCGTCAGTTTTGAGTGGGCAATGATCGAAGGTGTAAACGATCAACCACAAGACGCCAAAGAACTTGCACGACTCTGCAAGCGCTTACGCCCATCTGCACACGTCAATCTCATCCCACTCAATCCAACACCGGGTTGGCCAACCAAAGGAACTTCGGCGCAAGGCGTACGCGATTTTGCAGAGCAGCTCGAAGACTTGGGCATCAACGTGACCATCCGTCGTAATCATGGCACCGACATCGACGCTGCATGCGGACAGCTCGCAGCCGGTCAGCCAGTCAAAATGTCAGCAAAGCGCGAAATCCCCGCAACGTAGTTGCGCAGGTTTCTTAGGCTTGCAGCACGGCTAGGAGCCGCTCGCGTCCTTGCACAATTTGATCTGCAAGTAGGCGCTCTAAAACACCACCGGTAAACAATGAGCCTCCGT
>CANGZK010000015.1 GCA_947458565.1 Acidimicrobiaceae bacterium | reverse complement strand
TGTCAAGCAGGCTGGATCATTGGTGTCAGATGAACGACTTCGATTTGACTTCAGTCATTACGCCAGCGTCACGCAAGACGAGATCGAACAGATTGAGCGTCTTGCCAATAGCGAAGTGCTGCGCAACACTCAAACTCGAAATTATGAAACATCTAAAGACGAGGCAACTGCGGCAGGAGCAATTGCTTTCTTTGGCGACAAATACGGCGACATGGTTCGTGTATTGGAGGCAGGAAATTCAATCGAGTTGTGCGGTGGCACGCATGTTCGGGCCACGGGTGATATCGGCCTCATCAAGATCGTTGCGGAGTCTTCAATTGGTTCAAACCTTCGACGCATTGAAGCAGTAACTGGTGATAACGCAATGAATTTCGTGTTGGAAACATCACGCACATTGAATTCTGCAGCAGACTTGTTGGGTGCCAATGCGACAGACTTGGTTACAACAGTTAAACGCAAATTGACTGAGATCAAAGGTCTGCAAGATGAAATCAAGCAGTTGCGCGGTGCTCAAGCCCGACAGCTTGCAGGTGGACTTGCTGCAAAACATGTAAACGGGGTGGTGGTCGCACGAGTCGATGGAATTACGCCAAATGATTTGCGCGAGTTGGCTCTTGCTATACGTCAAGACACACAAGTGAATGTTGTCGTGTTGGGAGGCGTTACAGACTCAGGCGGCGTTGCATTAGTTGCAACTGTTTCGAATGGCGTTGCACTTTCCGCCGGAGATTTGATTAAGGATGCTGCCAAAGCTGTTGGCGGTGGTGGTGGAGGCAAGGGAGATATCGCAACAGCAGGCGGGAAAAACCCTGAGGCGCTCGACGAAGCGCTTGAGATTGCCAGACGAGTGGCGACTGAAGCCACCGGTTCTTAGCATGCGCGCACTCGGGGTGGATCTCGGGACAAAGCGAATTGGTCTTGCAACAAGTGATTCAAGCGCAACAATTGCTACGCCGTTGCAAGTGCTGAATCGAAGTGGATCGCGCTTGCAAGATCATCAAGCAATCGCAGCGATCGTTCGGGAATATGAAATCGATTGCGTTGTTGTGGGGATGCCCCTCAGCATGTCGGGTGACGTTGGTGCTGCTGCGCAGTCTGCCACTGCTGAAGTTGCGCAAATGACTAGCGTTGTCGGGGTGCCAGTGCTCACATATGACGAGCGATTGACAACTGTCAGCGCTCACCAAATTCTGCAGGGCAACAATGTGAATGCCAAAGACAGGAAACTTGTGGTTGACAAAGTTGCTGCTGCTGTGATGTTGCAGTCTTGGTTGGATGCTCAGAAGAAGAGTTCGAACGATGTTTAAACCACCGTTTAATTCGCCGTCTAATTCACCGATTGATCCGCTCATCAATTCTGCAAGGGAAGAGAAACAAATTGCCGAAAATTGGCACGACGATCCCTGGGACATTGTTGTAGACGTCGTTGAATCCGGTGTGGAACCACGCGACTTTCGAGAAGTTGCCCCGATGTTCCGAGTCGTGTTGATCGCGGTTGTGTGTTTTGCATTGTTCTTGGGTGCGATTGGACTGTGGTATCTACATAAGGTCAATCCATCTGGTGGCTCAAACATCGGAGTCTCATTTACTGTCAATGAAGGCGACAGCGTTTCAAGTGTGAGCTCGCGTCTCGAGTCTGAGGGCTTTATCACCAGTGCGGGTGTATTTCGTTGGTATGTCGGCAGAAAAGGTGGCATCGAGCTAGCGCCGGGGTATTACACAATCAAACCCCATGATCACATGGGCAACATCATGAAGGTGCTTTCGATTCCGCCATCAGCAACATTCGTGAAAGTGACATTCCCTGAAGGATTCACGATTTCGCAAATGGCTAAACGCATAGCCGAAAAGACATTGCGACTCAATGCGGACTTGTTCAAACAAGCAGCGCAAGACCCAACGATCGAGGCTGCATACCGCCCCGCAACACAAACTTCACTTGAGGGTTTGTTGTTTCCCGATACGTATCAGATTTCTGGTGACGAGTCCGAAAGTCAGGTTGTGACGCGGATGGTGCAGTTGATGGAGCGTGTTGGGCGACAAGAAGGACTCGACAAGTCTCAGGATGCGGTTGGACTTTCGCCGTATAAAACACTGATCATTGCGTCGATGATCGAGAGAGAGGCAAAAACTGAGGGTGACCGAGCAAAGATTGCGCGCGTGATTTACAACAGACTTGAACTCGGAATGAAACTGCAGATTGACGCAACGTTGTACTACGCAGCCCCAGAAGGCTCGACATTTACGCAAGCAAAAGAACTTGATACTCCGTACAACACATATTTGTATAAAGGTCTGACTCCAACGCCAATCGCTAATCCTGGTCGTGCATCCATTGCGGCCGCGCTTAACCCTGCACAAGACCCGTTGCAAAATGATCCGATCTGTAAGGGTGTCGCAAAACCCTGTCGGTATTTGTATTACGTCTTGTCTGATAAAGACGGAAGTCATGCGTTTGCTGCGACTCTCGCGCAACACGAAGCAAACATTGAAATTTCTCGAGCTGCCGGGTTGTTGCCATGACGATTGAAGTAGCAGCAATAATTGGTTACCCGGTTTCGCAGAGTTTGTCGCCTGCAATGCATAATGCGGTGTTTCATCAACGAAAGCTTGACTGGTCGTATGTGGCAATGGAAGTGCGTGAAGAGGCGCTTCTTGGCGTAATGCAAACACTCGGCAGCAAGAGCCTGTTGGCACTTTCTGTCACCATGCCGCACAAGGAAGCGATATTTGAAATCCTCGACAATGCGTCGACCAGTTTCGGGGAGATTGACGAATCTGCAAGGGCTGCCCGCTCCGTAAACACGATTGCGATTAGCGGTGGTCGATTGATCGGATCGAATACCGATGGTGATGGCTGCTGCAATGCGATTGAGTTGACTGGTGTTGAGATAGCAGGATCTCGCGTTGTAGTTGTCGGTGCTGGTGGCACTGCTCGGGCGATTGTTGCAACTCTGGCACGGCGAGGTGCAAGTGATGTCGCAGTCATAAACCGAACTGAGTCCCGTGCTCAAGATGTGATTGCTTCTACAAATGTCGCACGAATTGGAACGGTTGACGACATCGCAAACGCGAGTATTTTGATCAACGCGACTTCCGTCGGCATGGGTAATCAAGAAACTCCAGTTGATGCGACTCGACTGCACTCAGATCTCGCGGTTCTTGACGCGGTGTATCACCCCCTCGAAACAACTTTGCTGCGAGATGCAAAACGTGCCGGAGCAAAGACCGTAGATGGATTGTGGATGTTGGTGCACCAAGGTGCTTTGCAACAGCTTGCGTGGTTCAAAGAGATTGGTGATGTGCAATTGATGCGTCAGGCCGCCGTCGATGAATTGGCAGTTCGGGCTCTTCACAGCGATAAATAGCCATAGTCTGCACATATGCCACAGGTAGTCTGTAGGTATGTTGCGTTACTTGACCGCAGGTGAAAGCCATGGCCAGGCCCTTGTGGTCATCGTTGAGGGCTTGCCCGCCGGACTTGAAGTGACAGCGGAGCAAGTGCAAAACGAACTTGCTCGACGCCGTCTTGGATATGGTCGTGGACCGCGACAGCGCTTCGAACAAGACGAAATCGTGTTGTTGGGTGGAATTCGCCATGGCCGCACCCTTGGGTCGCCAGTTGCGATTGAGATCAAAAATAGTGAGTGGTCGAAGAGCGACGTTTGGCATGAAGAGATGTCGCCTGCGCCGGGTAAGACAAAAAAGCCACTTACTCAGCCACGTCCTGGTCACGCCGACTTAACCGGAATGCAGAAATATGGTTTCGACGATGCGCGTGATGTGTTGGAACGAGCAAGTGCGCGCGAGACTGCCGCACGAGTTGCAGCGGGCGCGCTCGCCAAGATTTTTCTAGGGACTATCGGCGTCGAAATCCTCTCCCATGTTGTGCAAATGGGCAGTGCCCGAAACACCACTGCAGTGCGTCCACTCATGAGCGATCTGCTGGCAGTCGATGAATCTCCTGTTCGATGTTTCAATAAAGATTCAGAAGCGCAGATGATCGCCCAGATTGAGGCGGCTGCAAAAGATGGAGACAGTCTGGGTGGGATCGTTGAAGTACTTGCATACGGCATGCCGGTTGGTTTGGGTAGCTACGTTCATTGGGATCGCAAGCTAGACGGTCTTTTGGCGCAAGCAATGATGAGTATCCAGGCAGTAAAAGGTGTCGAAATTGGTGACGGTTTCGAAGTTGCTGGCCGACGGGGCAGTGAGGCACATGATCCGATTGTGTGGGATGAAGAAAACAAGTCGTACCGACGCGAGAGCACATTGGCTGGTGGCACTGAAGGCGGCATGACAACCGGCGAGTTGCTCGTTGTCAGGGCTGCAATGAAACCGCTCGCAACGTTGAATCGACCAACAATGAAAACTGTAGACACGGTAACCAAACAAGAAGTGGTGAGTTTTAAAGAACGAACTGACGTAACTGCGGTTCCGGCGATGGGTGTGGTTGCAGAAACCATGGTTGCACTCGTGCTCGCCAATGAAGCACAACGTAAATTCGGTGGAGACTCTGTTGCGGAGTTTGTGCGCAATGCTCAGGCATCTGCTGCATCGTTGAAGTGAGCGTTACGACTCGACCGGTGATGAAAGTTCAACCATCGGCGGCAAACCCTGGCGTAGTCGTGCTTGTGGGTGTGATGGGGACAGGAAAGTCAACGGTTGGTTCCGGCATTGCACATGCTTTGCAGTGTGCATTTGTCGATCTCGATGCGCAAATTACGAAATCAACGATGTGCACGGTGAGTGAAATTTTTGCGCGTGGTGGCGAAATCGAATTTCGCACCATTGAAACTGAAGTATTGGCAAAGGTGTTGGATGATGCATCTGCACAGATTGCTCAAGAGTCCGCAAAGTCTGTCGTTGTTGCAACGGGCGGAGGTGCAATCATCTCGCAGGCCAATAGAGACAAAATTGCGTCTTCGGCTGATCATGTAATTTGGCTCGATGCACATGTGGATGATTTGGTCAAACGAACGTCATCTTCAAGAACAGCAAGACCACTTTTGGCAGAAAATCCACAACAAGTTTTGAGCACACTCATCGAAGAGCGGGCCAGTTTGTATGGGCAGGTTGCAACTTCCAAAATTGAGACCAGTGGCAAGCAGATCGAACAAGTGATTGACGCAGCGCTGCAGATTCTTTGTCAGTCGGAGGATCAATGAGCCGCCAACAAGTAACCGTGCAACTTGGTGATCGTTCGTACCCTGTGATTGTTGGTGCTGGTGTGCGAGTTGAACTCAACTCGGTGCTACCTGCAACTGCGCGTCGAGCAGTAATCGTGACTCAGCAGTCCATTCCAATCCAGGTCGCGACCGATATTCCAAGCACCACAGTGGTAATTGGTGAAGGTGAGCAGAATAAGACGCTGTCAACCATTGAGCATGTCGTGCGCGCTTTTGCTGCTGCGGGGCTCAATCGCAATGATGTTGTTATTGGGGTTGGCGGCGGGCTAGTGACAGATGTGGCGGGTTACGCAGCAGCGTCGTGGCATCGCGGCACTCCAGTAGTGCATGTGTCAACTTCGCTGGTGGGAATGGTCGATGCGGCAATTGGTGGAAAGACCGGTGTGAACTTGCCGGAGGGAAAGAACTTGGTTGGTGCCTTTTGGCAGCCGCATGCTGTGTTGTGCGATACCGATGCCTTGGCAACATTGCCAGAGCGTGAATTGCGTTGCGGCTACGGAGAGATGGCGAAGTATCACTTTTTGACTGGCGACGATTTGTTGGCCATGGATCGCACATCTCGAATTGCACGATGCGTGCAGATTAAAGCCGACATTGTTGCTAGTGACGAACGAGAAGGTGGTTTGAGGGCTGTCTTGAACTACGGGCACACTCTTGGGCACGCCCTTGAGATTTCAACCGGTTTCGAGATCGCTCACGGAGAAGCAGTCGCTGTTGGCATGATTTTCGCCGCACATCTTGCCCATGTTCTCGGACGGATTGACGATGAACGAGTTGCTTACCATCAGCAGGTTGTTGCTGGTGCTTACGGTTTGTCGACGGCGCTGCCCCGAGATTGTCGTGCCGATGACTTGCTGGCACTGATGCAGGCCGACAAAAAGGCCCTTCATGGATTGACATTCGTACTTGACGGAGCCAACGGAGTTGAGCTCGTTGCAGATGTTTCAACCGCAGCAGTGACTCAGGCCTTGAGTCGCATGGAAGTACGATAAGAACATGGCTCGTGCGATCAAGATTTTGCTGCTGAACGGTCCTAATCTCAATCTGCTTGGCACTCGAGAGCCAGAAATTTATGGCAAGGCAACGCTGCAGGACCACATTGATGCTGCGACACAGGCGGCTGTTGCTGCCGGCTTTACATTGGACGCGGTTCAATCAAATAGTGCTTCTGAATTAGTCGACAAGATTCATGAAGCTCGCACTAAATATTCCGCGATCATTATCAATCCTGGGGCGTTCACGCATTATGCGTGGAGTATTTCAGACGCACTGAACGCATTCGACGGGCCAGTGGTTGAAGTGCACATCTCGAACCCTCAGTCACGTGAGTCGTGGCGACACACGAGTGTTGTAGCACCTGTTGCCATTGGCACAATCGCGGGCTTCGGTCAGCAAAGTTATGTGCTCGGTGTGCAAGCAATTGCTCACTATCTCGACAACAAGTAGCAGATTTCTGTGGTCTTGAAGCTGCCACCATTGTTGGTGACCGATCGCTTGCAGCGTGTTCTCGATATTGCCCAAGATTCATCTGGCGTGAATGCTCTGGTTGTTGTTTCAATGGACAACATTCGTTGGCTCACGGGTTTCACTGGATCGACCGCTCTGTTACTGGTGAAGAACAATGACTCGGTTCTTATTGTTGATGGTCGTTACACGCAACAAGCAATTGATCAGATTCGTTTGTCGGGTGCTTCGGCAAGGGTGGTCGAAGCCCGGACACAATCTCTACAAATTGGGCAACTCTCGCGAGAACTTGCGGGAGTGAAGGCATGTGGTTTTGATTCGAGCGAAATCACGATGCTCAATTTCGAGACTATTGCTGCGGAATGTTCTTGTTCGTTTGTCACAGTGAATGGAGTAGTTCAGCAGTTGCGCAGGATTAAAACCGATGCCGAAGTTGCGAGGATGCAATTGGCGGCTCACGCTACCGATAGGGCTTTGTCGGAAGTTCAGTTGATGCTCGAAAACGCGATGACGCTTGAAATATCGGAACGAGATGTACGTGACGAACTCGAATACAAAATGCGTCGCTTTGGCGCTGATGGGCCAAGTTACGAAACGATTGTTGCAACTGGTGTTAACTCCGTTAAACCCCATCATCGCCCGACAGACACGATCATTCGCGAAGGCGATGCTGTGGTGATTGATGTTGGTGGTCTCGTGGATGGCTATCACTCCGATATGACTCGAACCTATTTAATTGGCCAGGTTTTGCCAGAACTTGCTGCGATACATGATCTGGTGCTCAATGCGCAACGCGAGGGAGTGTCAGCCGTACGACCTGGCGTAACCGGCGCATCGATTGACGAAGTTTGTCGCAGCATTATTACGCAGGCTGGGTACGGGTCGGATTTCATTCATGGCACAGGACATGGTGTCGGCCTACAAATTCATGAAATGCCTTGGGTGCGCACCGACTTCATCGAGCCTTTGCAGTGTGGTGAGGTGGTGACCGTAGAGCCAGGGGTCTATCGTGTAGGTGTTGGAGGTGTGCGGATAGAGGATTTAATTCTTGTAACCGCGACATCCAGCCGAACCCTCACCCTGAGTCAGAAAGAGTCTTTGTGCCTGCCATCTCGACAAACGATCTAAAAAACGGAGTTTCCCTCAACATCGATAACACGTTGTACACCGTTGTCGAATTTCAGCACGTTAAGCCTGGCAAGGGTGGTGCATTTGTTCGCACAAAGTTGCGCAATTTGCGCACTGGCAACATGCTTGAGCGCACCTTTAACGCTGGCATCAAAGTTGAACAAGCCATTCTTGACAAGCGTGATATGCAGTTCTTGTACAAAGACGGCGATGATTATGTTTTCATGGACAATGAGACCTATGACCAGTTGACGATCAAGCCTGTAGCGCTCGGCGATGCGGCTGATTACTTGATCGAAAATGCAATTGCGATGATTGCGAGCTACGGCGACGAAATCGTCAGCGTCGAAATCCCGCCATCGGTCGAACTGGAAATTGCATTCACCGAGCCAGGTATGCAGGGTGATCGTGTGTCAGGTGCACGCAAGCCAGCCACGTTGCAGACGGGCAAAGTTATTCAAGTTCCATTGTTTGTCAATATTGGAGATCGAGTCAAAGTAGATACTCGCACTGCCGAATACGTGACTCGCGTCTGACCGTGACGGCCGACAAAAAACCGCGCGCAGGAGGCAAGGCTGCTCGCTCTGATGCCCGCGAGCGTGCAATGCATATTTTGTATGAGGCAGACACCAAAGGGTTGACAGGCACCGAAGTTCTTGCAAAGCAGGTGCTGAGCATTGAGGAACTGACAATAGAGATTGTGACGGGTGTATCAAGTCATCTCGATGAATTGGATGGTCACATTGTTGAATGCGCAAATGGCTGGACACTTGCCCGCATGCCAGTGATCGATCGAAATATCTTGAGAATGGCCGTATTTGAGCTTTCGTATAGTCGTGATGTTCCGGTTGCTGTGGTGATCAATGAGGCAGTCGAACTAGCCAAGACATTTTCGACAGATGATTCTGGGCGCTTTGTCAACGGCGTGTTGTCGGCTATTTCCAAAGTGGTTCGCGTCACTTCGTAGCGATGAACCGTATGTTCGCACGAGTCCGACGTATTTCGTCTTGGACTCTTGTGGTGAGTGCAGCGATTGCTTCGTACGCCTTGTATTTCGGTTATACGACGGTTCAAATTCATCGGGGATTAGGTACTTCGGCGTATGACTTTGGTTTGTACGACCAGGGAGTTTGGCTGTTGTCGCAGGGCAAGGTTCCGTTTGTGACGCTGATGGGCCGCAATCTTTTTGGTGATCACACCTCGTTTATTTTGCTACCACTCGTACCACTCATGTGGGTGTTTACTTCAACAAGTCTGCTTTTTGTCGTTCAAACTTTTGTCATAGCAAGCGGGGCGATACCCATTTATGCCTTTGCTCGAAAACATTTGGAGAGCGATGCTCTTGGTTGCGCATTTGCTTGCACGTACCTGTTGTATCCGGCTGTCAGTTGGACGAATGTTGAGAATTTCCATCCTGATTCATTTTTGGGTGTGCTTATAGCGGTCGCGCTGTGGGCTGCCTTGAGCCGAAAATGGCGTTGGTATGTAGTTGCCGTCCTGTTGGCGTTATTGGTTAAGGAAGATGTCGTATTGGTTGTGGCACCAATTGGGGTGTGGGTTGCGTTACGTCGGGATGTGCGAATCGGTGTAGCAACCTTGATTGGATCCATCGGTGCAGCGTTGTTTTGTTTCCTGTTCGTGATTCGCAATTTGACCGGAACAGCATTTAGAAATTCATGGCGCATTCCATTTGGTGGATTCGGCGGCCTGGTAAAGACAGCGTTCACTTCGCCACGGACTTTATTGGAATATCTCACAAGCGATGGCCGCTTGACGTATCTGTTGCAAATGTTTGCACCAACGGCAGGTTTGTTTGTCATCGCTCCAAGTGTTGCGTTGATTGGATTTGTGGTGATGTTTTCCAACATCATCAGCACTTTTTACTATCAATATCAAATCCAGTATCACTATTCGTTGGTTGTTGCACCAATTCTGGTGTTTGGCAACATTTATGCTGTCGGTCGGTTGGGCAAATCGGCACGTCGCAAGGCAACAGTGGTTGTGGGCGTGGCTTCGATTGTCTCGGCCTTCTTTTTGGCGCCATTGCCCCTAGCGCATAACCAAATTCAAAAGTTTCCGCCAGACAGCCCATCGGTCGCAGCGGCACATGAATTATTCGCCCAGATTCCTGCCGATGCTGTGATTTCGGTATTTCATCCGTTATCCGCGCAACTGGCTCGCCGAGAACGTGTTTACGTGTTTCCTAATCCGTTTCAACGAGCACTGTATGGTCCAGATGTTTTTGCAGCAGGTGACAGGCTGGATTTCGCCGACGAAATTGAGTTTGTTATGTTGCCAATTTCTCTCTCGGCAGAGTCCGAGCAGGTGTGGCGGGCGGAGATCCACGACTATCTCATCGTTACGTCCAATCAGTGGTGGGTTCTGTACCGCCACCGCTAAAAAGTGCTACAGTCAAGAACGCATTCATCAGAATGCAGGTCGTTAATTGAGCCCTGTGAGGTTCAAACGAAGGGATAACAGTGAGTAGTGCACCACAATCGGCAGTCGCCGTCATGTCTGGCCCCGATGTCACTCGAGCTATTAGTCGTATAGCCCATGAAATTGTTGAGCGAAATCATGGGGTGGATCATGTTGTGTTAGTTGGTCTGCAACGTGGCGGAACATGGATTGCCGAGGCGCTCGGAGAGCGGATCTCTGCTATCGAGCCGAACTTTGCGGTACCAGTGGGTTCGCTTGATCCAACGATGTATCGCGACGATATTGGTCTGCGTCCTGTTGTTGCAGGCTCGGCTAGTCATATTCCTTGCGATATCACTGGTGCAACCGTCGTGTTGATTGATGATGTTCTCTACACCGGAAGAACCGTGCGTGCGGCACTTGAGGGATTGAACAACTTTGGCCGACCACGCGCAGTTCAACTTGCAGTGTTGGTTGATCGCGGGCACAGGGAATTGCCAATACGTCCTGATTACGTGGGCAAGAACATGCCAACACAGACGACAGACGAAGTGGATGTTTCGGCAGATGGTGTCATTGTTACGTCGGCATCAGGGGTTTCATCGTGAAACATTTGCGTTCAATCTCCGAACTAGGCGCTGATGGATTGTCGCGAATCCTCAAACTCACCGAGAGCATGGCAGAAATCAATACGCGATCAGTGCCCAAAGTGCCTGCACTGCGTGGCAAGACAGTGGTCAGTCTATTTTTTGAAGACTCGACTCGAACTCGATTGAGTTTTGAGACTGCTGCTAAGCGCCTGTCGGCGGAGACAATGAATTTTAGTGTTTCAACATCGAGCGTTAATAAGGGCGAAAGTTTGCGCGACACCATTGAGACCATTACTGACATGGGTGTTGACGCTTTCGTCGTGCGCCACAAATCAGTTGGTGTGCCATGGCAAATCTCGCAGTGGACGAACGCATCGATCGTCAATGCTGGAGACGGTGCGCATCAGCATCCAACGCAAGCGCTCGTGGATTGCTATACGGTTCGCGAGGCTCTTGGCAAAGAAGATCTCAGCGGACTCAATCTGACAATCGTTGGCGATATCAAACACAGCCGTGTAGCACGAAGCAATATTCAGGCTTTTGGCATGCTTGGCGCAAACATTACGCTGGTCGCTCCTCCTACTTTGTTGCCATTGCATATCGAGCACTGGCCTGTGAAGGTCAGCAATGATTTGGATGCGGTGCTTGCGAGCACCGATGTGTTGTACATGCTTCGGCTGCAGAGCGAACGAATGGCGCAAGGGTTGGTGCCGAGTTTGCACGAATACAGCACGAGGTACGGCCTCGATGAGAAGCGCGTGGCAGCGTTGCAGGCGAGTGCGGTTGTGATGCACCCAGGGCCGATGAATCGTGGTGTCGAAATGTTGATTGATCCGAGTGACATACCAAATTCTCTGATTCATCGACAAGTGACAAATGGAGTTTCTGTGCGTATGGCCGTGTTGTTCGATTTGCTTTCAGCGGAGGAGTTGTCATGACGATTGCGATGAAGGGTGGAAGTGTTGTTGGGCTGAGAGGTGTAGTCAAAGCCGATGTGCTCATCGACAATGACAAGATCGTGAAGGTTGGCAACAACCTCAAGGGTGATGTAACTCTTGACGCAACAGGTTGCCACATTTTTCCAGGATTTGTGGATCTGCATGCACACTTGCGAGAGCCTGGACGTGAAGACACTGAAACAATAGAAACTGCAAGTCGTGCAGGCGCCAAGGGTGGTTACACCGCGCTTATTGCCATGCCCAATACAAACCCTGCGCACGATTCGGTAACAGTGATTGAGTTTGTACGTGAGCAAGCTCGCAAGGCCGGTCTTCTCGATGTGTTTCCGAGTGGTTGCATCACGATGGGACGACAAGGTGGGGCACTGGCTCCATTGGCCGAACTTTGTGCTGCGGGTGTGCGCATTTTTACCGACGATGGTTCTGGCGTGCAAGACCCTGTGCTCATGGGGCGGGCTATGCAGTACGCAAAAACTCTTGGAGTAACGATGGCGCAACACTGTGAGGTATCGGCACTTACGCAGGGTGCGGTCATGAACGAATGTGGTTGTTCGTCAGACATGGGTGTGCCGGGTTGGCCGGCAATCGCCGAGGAGATGATGGTGCAGCGAGATATCGAGATGTCTCGGGCAACTGGTGCGTCGGTGCATTTCTTGCACCTATCAACTGCGAGGTCTGTCGAGTTGGTGCGTGTTGCAAAAAGTGAAGGACTCAACGTAACTGCTGAAGTGACTCCGCATCACTTGTCGTTAACACAAGAGCTTTTGACGACATTCGATCCCATTTACAAAGTCAATCCACCACTGCGCAGCATGAATGATATTCATGCTCTCAAGGCTGGTCTTTTGGATGGAACCATCGATGCTGTTGCCACGGATCATGCACCTCACGCCAGAAGAGACAAAGAACTTTCGCTCGATCAAGCTCCTCCAGGAATGATCGGCTTAGAAACGGCCCTCGGAGTTGTGCTGTCGGCGATGGATCTCGATCCTGTACAAATCGCTGCAGTGATGTCGCGAAATCCTGCGCGAATTGCCCAGATCACAGACAATCATGGTTGCAACATCGAAATGGGCGACACAGCCAATCTGTGCGTCGTTGATTTGGATGCGATGTGGCAGGTGAATCCTGCGAAGTTGGCAAGCAAGAGCAAAAATACTCCCTTCGTTGGGAGACAATTACGAGGTATTGTGCGCAGCACGATGTATCGCGGACAAATCACAGTTCAAGATGGGGAAGCACAGAAATGACAATTCGCGAATCTGTATTGGTGCTTCGAGATGGCAGCGTCTTTGAAGGCGAGGCAATTGGAGCCGACCCCGTAGGCGGCATCGCTAGTGGCGAAGTCGTATTTCATACCGCTCTGACGGGTTATCAAGAAGTGATCTCAGACCCTTCGTATGCCGGTCAGATCATCACATTCACAACTCCACACATTGGCAACTATGGAACCACACCGCTCGACAATGAGTCTTCACACGTGTTTGCTCGCGGAGTCATTGTGCGCGAAATGTCGCAGCGACGAAGCAATTGGCGCGCCAACAACGATCTTGACGCATACCTGCGCGGAATGAACGTGAGCGGTATTGCCGGTATCGATACCCGAAGACTCACTCGTGTACTTCGTGACACTGGTGCAATGCCTGGGGCCTTTGGTCAGGCGAGTCAAGCAAGTGTGTTGGCTCGCGCGCAGAGCGAGTTGGGTACATCAGGCATTGATTTGGTGAAACAGGTAACGACAACTCAGCCCTACATCGTTGGTAGCGGACATATGAAAGTCGTTGCGTACGATTTTGGAATTAAGAGCACCATTCTTCGCTGCTTGAGCGAAATAGCAACAGTTCATGTTGTGCCGGCAAATTACTCGGCCGAGCAGGTATTGGCACTGCAACCCGACGGTGTGTTTTT
>CANGZK010000014.1 GCA_947458565.1 Acidimicrobiaceae bacterium | reverse complement strand
GTGCTGCCAAAACAACTTGGGTGAGAAAAACCCATGTCATCAAAAACGATCGTGATGACATTGGCCCCATGTAAACCCTTTGGCAAGTCTGGCCATGCCGGAGTCGACGTCTGATATGACGAATCAATCATTCCTGCAAATTCGGGTTCATTTGGGTGCACCGACTTGTTTTGAGACATCTCACTATCCCCCATCTTCCGAGTACTCCAGTTCCAATTCTTACTGAGACGAACTTTTCTCATAGTGTATGCAAAAAGTTTGCTAGGTTCGTAATCGCACGAATTATTGCACTACCACTGGAGACCTCATGGAAGTCATTTTGCTCGGTACAGGAAGCCCAATGCCAGACGCCAAGCGCGGTGGCCCAGCAACGTTGGTGAAAGCCGGCGCAACCCAAATTTTGGTCGACGCAGGTCGTGCAGTTGTCATGCGACTCACAGGTGCCGGCTCGCTCCCCATTTTTTTGTCGGGCGTGCTGATCACCCATCTCCACAGCGATCACCTGACCGACCTCAACGATGTGATCACAACGCACTATGTCATGAGTCAGGCAGAGACCCCGCTTCACATTTACGGACCACCACGCACACAAGAAGTGGTGAATGGAATACTCGCTTCACTTGCTCCAGACATCAGCTACCGGCTTGCGCATCACCCAGACACGTTGTGGTGGCAACCAAAAATTATCGTCACCGAAGTAACACCTGGCATGACGTTCACGATCGGAGAAGCACAGATTTCTGTTGGCGAGACCAATCACGCACCAGTTGAACCAACCGTTTCGTACCGTATTGAGCACGAAGGCAAGTCTCTCGTACTTGGTGGAGATGGCATTCCATGCGAAACACTGGACGCCATTTGCAAAGGTGCCGATGCATATGTGCAGACAGTGATTCGTGAAGATCTTGTCAGCCTTGTCAAGAACAAACGCTTCCTCGATATTTTGGATTACCACTCCACGGTCGAACAAGCAGCACAAACAGCGACACGCGCTGGTGTGAAGAAGTTGATTTTGACGCACTACGTACCAAGCATTCAGCCTGGCCAAGAAGAAGAGTGGCGCGCACTTGCCGCCGCGCACTTCGCAGGCGAAATCGTGCTCGGCGACGATCTCACAGCAACAACGATCTAACTGCAAAGGACAACAACATGAAAACATTGCGCACACCAGACGAACGTTTTGCCAACCTTGATGGCTACAACTACGAGCCCCACTATTGCGATATCTCCGACCTCGAGGGCGGCACGTTGCGCGTGCATTACATCGACGAAGGCCCGCGCGATGCAGACCCAGTGCTGTTGATGCATGGCGAGCCATCCTGGTGCTACCTCTATCGCAAAATGATTCCAACCCTGCTCGCTGCAGGACACCGGGTTATCGCCCCTGACTTGGTTGGTTTTGGTCGTTCCGACAAACCAACAGAGCAAACCGATTATTCATACGCAAGACACGTTGCATGGATGAGCGAATTGATTTTTGACAAACTGCAACTACGCCACATCACATTCTTTGGTCAAGACTGGGGCGGACTTGTGGGTCTGCGACTCGTAACCGCTGAGCCAGAACGATTTGATCGCGTTGTCGCCGGCAATACCGGTTTGCCAATTGGTCGCAAAGTTGATTTTTCTTCGAATGACGCGTTCATGCAGTGGCGTAACTTCTCGCAAACCACTCCTACATTTCCAGTTGGCACCATCGTCAATGGCGGCAGCCTCAAAGCACTTACTCCTGCGGAGGTCGACGCATACGATGCGCCGTTCCCTGACGAGAGCTACAAGTCTGGTGCTCGCATCTTCCCAACATTCGTTCCGGTGACAATTGATGATCCATCCAATCGTGACAATGAGATCGCGTGGGGCGTGTTACGCAAGTTTGAGAAACCTTTCTTGTGCACATTCAGCGATCAAGACCCGGTCACCGCAGGCGGCCAAAAACCGTTTATGCGAGATGTTCCTGGTGCGGCCGGTCAACCCCATGTCACCATCACCGAAGCTGGTCACTTCTTGCAAGAAAACAAAGGTGAGCAACTCGCACAGATCATTGTCGAGTTCATTGCAAGCAACCCCCGCTAAAAACTGCACACTGCGGTAATCAAGCCGCAATAGATTGGCTACGTGAGACTCGGTCGATTGACGTTTGTATTGGCTTGCATCACAACCGGCTGTACTGCAACAACTTCCAGTGCAACATCGTCTACGACCGTAGTTTCAACAGCTCCTACAACTACATCAGTTGCACCAACTACGGCGATCACCTTTGCCTTCACCGGCGACATCCTTCCACATACTCCTCTCATTAATCAGGCGAAGCGCACAGCAATTGCCAACTCAACTGCCGAAACAAAACTCGACTACGACTTTCGGCCGATGTTTCTAGACATCAAATCTTTGGTGAGTGGTGTTGATTTAGCGGTCTGTCATCTCGAAACCCCAATTGCCCCAGAAGGCGAAGAGCTCTCAACGTTTCCCCTCTTTGGCGTGCCAAAAGAAATCACGACTGCCATAGCCGACGCCGGATTCGATCGTTGTTCAACTGCAAGCAACCACACCTACGACCGAGGCAACGACGGAATTGATGCAACCATAAACGCACTGGATGGCGCAGGGATCGAACAAAGCGGCATGGCTCGAACACCAGAGGAGATTGAACCTCACATTTTCACTGTGAAGGGAGTCAAACTCTGTCACCTGTCGTACACGTTTAGTTACAACGGCCTCATCATGCCCGATGAGACCCAATGGCGCTCTGCCATCATCAACACGGGTCGCATCTTGCGTGATGCAAAACGCGCTCGCGAACTTGGCTCGCAAGCCACCATCGTGAGCATGCACTGGGGAACCGAAAAAGACTCAGACGCCAATGCGATGCAAACGTCAATCGCAGACGAACTCACCGCATCGGGTCTTGTTGATCTGATCGTTGGTCACCACGCTCACGTCGTGCAGCCAACCAGTCAAGTCAATGGTGTGTGGGTGATGTATGGCTTGGGCAATGTGTTATCCAATTTGCCCACCGACGAACGGTGGCCCATCAACAGCCAAGATGCTGTGATTGCCACGACTTCTCTCCACATTGATTCATCCGGCAAAGCAATTTTTGACAAACCTGTGATGCATCCGACATGGGTTGACAAAAACAACGGCTGGGTTATTCGCGACGTGCAAAAAAGTTTGCAGTCTCAAACAATTTCGTATGGTCTTGCACGAGAACTCGAGTTATCACTGGGGAGGACAACTCGAGTTCTCGGCGACTACATCACCAAATAACTACTGCTTCAACTACCGCTATTTGTGTGAACCGCTGAACTCTGGGTACGCAAGCACACCCATCTCTGCCATATCTAGTCCCACCATTTCATCTTCAGCCTTTGAACGAATTCCACCCTTGGTGAACTTGTTCTGCAAGGCAAAGAATGCATAGGAAATAGTTCCGCAGACAATGATGATGGTGATGGCACCAACGGCCTGAGCGCCGAGCTGGCCCCAGTCACCCTTGATCACGCCTTTCACTCCCTCGCTCGCCGACCCATTCCAACCCGCGCCGTAAGTTCCGTTGGCAAAAATACCCACGCTCAGCGCGCCGAATAGACCGCCAACACCGTGCACAGAGATTGCGCCAACTGGATCGTCAATCCCGCGACGTTCAAAGAAGTACACCGATTCGATAATCAAAATTGCCGCGATTACTCCGATAACGGCTGCAGCCCATGGCGCAATGAATGCGCACGGTGCAGTAACAGCCACCAAGCCCGCAAGCATTCCGTTGATCATCATGCCCGGATCTGGCTTGCCGGTCTTGCGTGTGATGTACAACATTGCGGCGATTGATCCGAAAGCGCCAGCAATTGCCGTGTTTGTTGCAGCAACCGCAAACTGTACGTCGGTTGCTGCAAATGTGCTGGCTGCGTTAAAGCCAAACCATCCGAACAACAAGATAAATGTTCCGAGCATCGCCATCGGTACGTGATGGCCAGCGATTGTGCGCGGCTTGCCGTCCGCACCAAACTTTCCGATTCGTGGGCCAATAACAATCGCTCCGGTAAATGCGGCTACTCCACCAACTGCGTGCACAACACCAGAGCCAGCAAAGTCGACATAGCCAGCGCCTAATGACATTGAGCTCCATGTTTTTGCCAACCAGCCGCCGCCCCACGTCCACGCAGCAATGATTGGATAATAAATAGCGCCGCAGAAGAAACCCCACCACACAAAACTGTTCCACTTCCAACGCTCGGCCATCGACCCAGTTGGAATTGTGGCAACGGTGTCCATGAACGCAGCCATGTACAAAAAGAATCCGATTGCTGCCGGCGTCATCGCATCACCACTTAAAGCCCAACCGCCCTTCCACAAAAAGACCCAGTCGCCACTACCGAGCAAGGCAGATCCAACTGGTGCGTCCATTCCAAAAGCGGAATACGAAAAACCACCGAAAGAAAAAGCAAACCCAACCAAATAGAAACCAATAAAGCCGAGTCCAAAAATTACAAAGTTGGTGCTCACAACGTGTGCAGCATTTTTTGCTTGGGTCATTCCAGTTTCAACAAGCGCAAAACCAGCCTGCATGAAAACAACCAGCGCTGCACCAATCACGATCCACATCAAACTCACCTGCTGACCGAGCACGGTGACTGGGTCTGGTGTTTCGAGTAGAAATTTCATACTTCACTCCATTCGGTAGGGGCAACGGCTAAGTTGCCGCAGAAATACAGACGCGTTCAGTGGCGCCGTTGCAGCCGAACGGGAATGAGATTACGAAATCAATATTTCGACGGTGTCTACAAAATGTTTCAGGATTGTTATTGTTTATGAACGCCCATGGCCACCAAACGCAAGCAAACGAAACATGCAGTTAACAAACTCGAGTTGCCACCGCTCGTTGCCGAACGCATTTCCTGCCCACTCAGCAAATGGCAAGGAGAAATTGGGCGGTGCCACTGGTGCGATGAGCTGATCACGGGAAAACGCCGCACCACGTGGTGCTCCGACAAATGCGGTCGGGCATGGCAACGTGAGCACATCTGGAGATTCGCTCGCTCATCGGCGAAGCGCCGCGCCAAATACCACTGCATTCGTCCCGGTTGCACCGCAGCACGACGCGACTGCGAGGTCAATCACATCGAACCCCGTGAAGGCAAGGGGTATGGACCAGGGTGTCATCACCACTTGCAGCCCGACGCCGCTGGTCGAGGCGGACTCGAAGTGTTATGCCATGCACACCATGCCGAGATCACCGCGGCACAAGCAACTGCGCGCGCAGCCACAAGAGCAATTGCGCGACGTGAGGCTCAGGCCGCAACCGAAACTACGATCTGACTTATGGCTTTTCGAGACGGCGACGGATGGGTGATGTGCTCATGTGGTCATAAGCATTGGGGACTCCATGGTGCTGCCGGTCTCTTACTCATTCGTCTCGATATGTCTGAGCCGCACGTGTTGTTGCAACTGCGTGCTGCATGGACCCACGGCGGAGGCACTTGGGCTCTTCCAGGAGGCGCGCTCGATAGTCACGAAGATTCAGTAACCGCCGCTGGTCGAGAAGCGTCGGAAGAAGCAGGCATCAATAGTGATGACTATGTAGTTCGCGATGTTTTTAGCGACGACCATGGCCCGTGGAGATATGACACCGTAATCGCTCACACCAACGGCGACGCAGGAGCATTTGCCGCCAATGCCGAATCCGAAGATCTGCAATGGGTCACGCTCGACAAAGTTGAGACCTTTTCGCTGCACGCCGGGTTGTCTGGAGCATGGCCACAATTACACAAGCGGGTTTTGGCAACTCTCAACTCGTAATTCCCGCAGATTAGGCTGTTGCCATGACACTTGAAGCAACAAAGACCCAGGCATATCTCGACGATCGCGCACACGTATTCCATTCGTGGTCAGCGCAAGGCACTCTCAATCCAGTTGAGATTACTGGTGGCCTCGGAAGTTACTTCTGGGATTCAACTGGCAAAAAGTACCTCGACTTTTCGAGCCAGCTTGTCAACCTCAACATCGGTCATCAGCACCCAAAACTTGTTGCAGCAATTCAAGAACAAGCCGGCAAGTTGTGCACCGTTGCTCCTCCGTTTGCAAACGAGTCACGATCTGAAGCCGCTCGACTGATTACCGAACTCGCGCCAGGCGACCTCAACATGGTGTTCTTTACCAACGGTGGCGCAGAAGCGGTCGAGAATGCAGTGCGCATGGCACGCCTGCACACTGGACGCCAAAAAGTGATGTCGACATACCGCTCGTACCACGGTTCAACTTCTACAGCAATTGCAATGACAGGAGACCCACGTCGTTGGCCAAATGAAACCGGAACTGCTGGCATCGTGAAGTTTTGGGGACCATATGCATATCGCTCGGCTTTTCATTCTTCAAACGAAAAAGAAGAATGTCAACGTGCTCTACAACATCTTGAAGACACGCTCATGGTCGAAGGTCCACACACAATCGCAATGATCGCGCTTGAATCAGTTGTCGGCACTAATGGCATCCTCGTTCCGCCAGATGGCTACTTGCAAGGTGTGCGCGATATCTGCGATCGCTACGGCATTGTGATGTTGTGCGACGAAGTAATGGCCGGCTTCGGTCGTTGTGGCGAATGGTTTGCTGTCAACAAGTGGAACGTAGTTCCCGACTTGATCACTTTTGCAAAGGGTGTCAACTCTGGGTACCTGCCACTCGGTGGTGTTGTCATTAGTCAAAAGATTGCTGACACATTCAAAGATCGTCAGTTTCCTGGTGGCTTGACATACAGCGGTCACCCACTTGCTTGCGCTTCAGCAGTTGCGTCAATCAACATATTCAAAGAAGAGAAGATTGTTGAAAACGCGAAGAACATCGGTGCAACAGTTATTGGTCCGGAGCTCGAAAAACTGAAGGCAAAACACCCTTCAATTGGTGAAGTACGTGGTCTGGGCGTGTTTTGGGCAATAGAGCTTGTGCGCAATCGTGAGACACGCGAGCCACTCGTGCCGTTCAATGCTGCTGGCGCCGATGCCAAGCCAATGCTCGACATTGCTGCTGCATGCAAGAAAGAAGGCCTCTGGCCATTTGCGCACTTCAACCGTATGCACATAGTGCCACCGTGCACCGTTAGTGCTGACGAAATTCGTGAAGGAATGGCGATCATCGATCAAGCGCTCGATATCGCAGACTCGTATTACAAGAACTAGTTAATAACTAGTCACAACTTTGCGGTAATACGTACGTCTCCAACTGGCTTGCCGTGTCCATAGATAGTTGAGTCAAAGGCTTTTGGGTCTACTTGCGATGTGTCAACACCAAGTGCTTCTAACGCTGCTTTCATCATTGGCGGACGCGCACGATTGGCGCCGTCTGCAATCTTGAGTGCAACCGCTCGCCCATCGGGAAGAGCAACAGCAAACACGCCCTCTGCACCATCTTTGCCAAGCAGACCTGGAATGCCTTGCATGAGCAGTGTCACGTCGCGAGTTGGTCCACCCACCATTTCTGGATGACTTCGCATTGCATGGGCTACCTTGCCCGGAGCACTTGTCGGGTCAGACATCACCACGGTACGAAAGACACGTGCAAGTGCAGTTAGCGACATGGCATGTGCTGGTGCTCCACATCCGTCGATGCCGATAAAGGCTGCATCTTCGCCACTCAGTTCTGGCACCATCTGCGTAATGCGTTGTTGCAATGGGTGCGACTCACTCAGATAGCTCACGTCATGCGACCAGCCATTATGAACGCACGTTGCAAGCATCCCCGAGTGCTTGCCCGAACAATTCATTTGTAGCTTTGTTTTTACTCCACCACCGCGCACTACTTCTGCAGTGGCATCATCGTCAAGCGGATAGTCCTTGGTGTTACCAAGATCGTCTTCGGTCAAACCGGCCGTGGCCAAAATCTCGCGTGCGGCAGCAAGATGCATCGGAGATCCGTCGTGGCTCGCACACACAAGCGCTAGTAACCGTGGGGGCAAATCAAGCCCACTTGCCACCATTGCTGTTGCCTGAATTGGTTTAGTAGACGAACGGGGATACACGATGGTCGTTGGGTCGCCAAGAGCAAACTCAATTGAACCATCTCGCGCCAAACCAACTACTGCCCCGTAGTGCATCGACTCATCATGGCCATTTCGAGTGCTAACACCTAGTTGCACAAATGCCTTTTCAAGTGGCGAGTGCTGGCTCATGCTTCGAGGGCGTCCATCAGCATCGACATAAATACATCATGTCTTGCGCTTGTCACCACGAGCGCATTCGGTGTCTGATGCATAATCCCGAGAGCATCCATCACTACCATGCCTTCGGTTATTGGTGATTTCGTTTCGACCACGAGATGCATATTGCGCACTTCGTCGGCGACGCTCGAGTTGATGGCATATGCAATTGCAATTGGGTCTGGTAAATCGAATCCGGCAAGATGGGTTTCGTTTTCACAAAACTTTTCAAGAACCCGTTGAATGTCAACAGTAAAGGTCGCAAACGGTGTATCCATCGCCCGCAACATCGCTGATTCTGCTGGCGTAATTACTGCAAACTTGCGCGAGATATCCCACCCAACAAACTCAAGGTTCATTCCAGATTGCAAAACAACCTCTACCGCTTCTGGATCCACCCACATGTTGAACTCTGCCACTGGAGTGACATTGCCGATGTGGTCAGCAACGGCGCCCATCACCACGCAGCGTTTGATTTTCTTTGCAATGCTCGGATCTTTTTGCAGCGCAAGCGCAATATTTGTTAGCGGTCCAAGAGTCACGAGCTCAAGCACTCCCTCAAACTCGTGCGCTGACTTGATCAACTCGTCTATCGCGCTTCCAGCGTTTGGCTGCCTGCCCACAAGATCGAGTCCGATATCCCCCATGCCATCATTGCCATGCACAAACTGAGCCGTACGCAGTTCTCGCGCAAGCGGCTGAGCGGCACCCACATAAATCGGCGCGCTTGATCCGCACAATTCCCTTGTGTACAAGGCATTTTGGACACCCATTTCCAGAGGCACATTGCCAGCAACCACACCGATTCCGATCACATCTACATCTCTGTGGCGCAGCGCAATGATCAATGCAACTGCATCGTCGCTGGCGGTATCTGTATCAATAAAAAATTTTCTCTTCATGCTTCTACCGTAACATTTCGCGCCGTCACACTACGATCGCAAATATGCAATTGGGGCAACGCATCACTCAAATTTTTGGTGTTGTAGCAATTATCGTATTTGCAACGCTCTTCACACCCACGAAGAGTTTGGTTGCAGATGACGCCCCTCCAATCCTCTATGTTTTTCCGTTCTCCAAAGTTGCAGTTACCTACCCACGCGACCACATTGACTACCCTGCCGTCGACGTGAATGGTTGTTATGCCCACGTTCTCGCACCAACTTCGGGCACCATTACGAAAACGCGCACAATTGATAAATGGACAAAAGAAAAAGATGCTCCAGGCACTCGCGGCGGCAAAACGGTCACCCTTGTCGGAGATGACAACGCGCGCTACTACTTCGCGCACCTTGGCAACGTAAAGGTGGTAACTGGTCAGCGAGTCAGTGCCGGCGATTGGATTGGCGTCATGGGCTCATCGGGCAATGCACGAATTACCAGATGCCATACGCACTTCGGAATATCTCGCGTATGCCCTTTGGCAGAGGTTTATTTATTGCGTGGAGAGATTTGGCCGCAGAAATATTTGAATGCGTGGCGCGCAGGACAACAACTCTCTCCATCTAAGGCAATTAAGAGATTGTTGAAGGAAGATCCGCTTGGTTGCACACGCTCACGTGCCGACACCGAAGCTGCGCTTACCCAAACAACTGGCTAGGCGTTACGAAGAGTCGTTTTAGATTAAGCCAAGTTGTCGAACAGCATCACGCTCTTCGATTAATTCAGCGACCGATGCATCAATCCGTGCGCGACTAAACGCGTCGATATCGAGTCCTTGCACAATTTTGTACTCGCCATTTTCGCATACACACGGAAACGACGACATCACGCCCTCTGGCACACCGTAGCTGCCGTCAGATGGCACCGACATAGAAACCCAGTCTCCTGCTGGCGTGCCCAACACCCACGATCGCACATGGTCTACTGCGGCGTTTGCTGCACTTGCCGCCGAGGAAGACCCGCGTGCCTTGATCACTGCAGCACCTCGCTTGGCAACAGTTGGAATATATGTCTCTTCAATCCAAGCTTGATCATTAACGAGTTGCGCAGCATTCTTGCCATCAACTTCACAATGAAATAGGTCTGGGTACTGAGTTGTCGAATGGTTGCCCCAGATGGTCATCTTTTTAATCGCTGAAACTGGTCGCCCAACACGTTGAGCAAGCTGGCTGATCGCACGGTTGTGGTCGAGACGGGTCATGGCAGTGAACTGACGTGGATCGATGTTCTTGGCGTTGTGCATGGCAATAGCAGCATTGGTATTGGCTGGATTTCCAACGACCAACACCTTGATGTTCTTTTTGGCATTTGCACTGATGGCCTCACCTTGTGGCTTAAAGATGCCTCCATTTGCCGACAGCAAATCACTTCGCTCCATACCTTCTTTTCGGGGCATCGCACCCACCAGCAGCGCAATATCGGTATCGCCAAACGCCACGTTCGGGTCGTCAGTCATCACTACGTCAACAAGGTTTGGAAACGCACAGTCATCTAATTCCATTTTGACTCCGCCAAGTGCGCCTAGCGCTGGAGTTACTTCAAGCAATTGCAAAATCACTGGAGTATCGGCACCAAGCATCGCACCGGATGCAATACGAAACAGCAAGCTGTACCCAATTTGTCCGGCTGCTCCGGTAATGGTGACGCGTACTGGTGATTTAGCTGATGATGTCATGTCTTTAACACTACTTTCCTATTGCTTGCATGATGAGATCGGCATATACAGCCTGACCTGTTGGATTGAGGTGAATTTCGTCTCCGTACAAATACTCTGGATGCGCTTTTGCAACTGTGTACCAGTCGAGGATCTTTACATTTCCATAAATCTCTGGCATTGCCCTTATCAACTTGTTGTTGCTAGTTTGCCATTTTCTGGTTGGCACATAATTTGTCACGAACACAACAGTGTTTACTTCAGACAAGGGAACCATAATCTCGTCCAAGGTTTTCTGATCAACATAATTATTTGTGCCGAGGTGAATAACCACAATTTCACCCAGCCGATTAACCGACTTGAGGTAATTGCAAATCTCGAGTGCCTGACGGAACGGTCTACTCTTCAGTGCGTCTACGGTGATTCCGCGCTCTGTCAGCACATTGGCGGCTCCCAGCATCACCGAATCACCAATTGCAATGATCTCGATGACTTGACCATCGAGAGTAGTAGTAGACGGCGAAGGCGCAACTGTGTCCACAACACCGGGTGTACCAGGAACCGTAGTAACGGTCGAAACAGCGAGTGTTGTGGTCGTCAACACATTGACTACGCCGCTCTCTCCGTCGACAAGGCTCTGACCAATGTCATCCAGTTTGACTTGTGCTGTAGCAAGACTTACCAATGCAAAGATCGGTATGACTGCCGAAACGACGCCAATTGCAAAAATGGTCTGTCGTTTCTCTCTATCCGAATCAAGCCGCGAATGGCGAAACTTGTTCCACGCTTCTCGAAGCCCCCCTGTGCGCACAGGCATCTCAATAAATCGATACGACGCCTCGGTAATCACAAGTGCGAGCGCAAACAGCAGTACGAATTCGATGCCGTTGAGACCTCGACCGGCAAACTGTCTATAAAACTGGAAGATCGGCCAATGAAAGAGATACAGGCCGTATGACCGCTGCCCGATGTACACAAAAACTGGATTACCAAGGACGCGTGTCGCCAAAATTGTATGCGGGTGCACAGCGGCAGCAATGATTGCGATACTTGCAAGCCCCACAAGAAGGAAACCACCCTGAAACAGCGGTGCATAGCCACTTGTGCCGCCATCGACTCCACCTTCAACTACATCGTGGAAATTCCACAGCATTGCGCCAAGCCCAAGTACGCCCAACCAACCAACAGCCGACACAATGTGGCGCTCTGACGTTGGATGATCGTTATGAAACATCGATGGCTTCCACCAAAATGCGAGCGCCGAGCCAATCAGCAGACCACCCGATCGTCCAAGTGTTCCCAGAAACAAGAAATCAACTTTGGAAACAGTGTGTCCGAAAAGTGCAATGTACTGATCTGGGGTCTCAAGCACCGAACCAGTTGCACCAGGTTCGAACGTTTTTGCAACATAGATAGCTACAGCAATGGACGCGGAAAAAAACAGGGAGCCCAACAACAATGGTCTGCGGCCAAATATCTTCAGTACAACAGCGATTAAGACTGGCCACACCAAATAAAACTGTTCTTCGACTGCTAGCGACCACAGATGTCGAAGCGGTACTAAACCAAATGCGCTGAAATACGAGGTGCCAACCCAGATCTGAAACCAGTTGAAGCCATAAACAAATGCCGCTACGACATCCCCGCGCAAGTCGCCAAGAGTGTCGCGCTCGAACAATGCGCAGTACGTAGTGACACCGACCAGGAGAGTCCATAATGCAGGCAACAGTCTTCGTGCCCGACGAATCCAGAACGATCTGAAATTGATTTTTCCATTTTCCTGCGACTCGTTAATCAGCAGCATTGTGATCAAATAACCGCTGATCACAAAAAACACTTCGACACCCAGGAATCCACCGCTGACCCAATTTTTATTGGCGTGATACAAAATCACAGCCATGACGGCGACTGCACGCAGACCGTCAAGGCCCGGGAGATACCTCAGTGATTGTTGGCGATTCATTTACTAAGAGCGTATTGTACGAACGATCTCCGCCATCAGTATCCCAGCTTCGGTGGGATTTAAACCGATTTGTACACCAGCCGCACGCAACGCATCCATCTTTCCTTGTGCTGTGCCCTTGCCACCAGAAACGATGGCTCCAGCATGGCCCATTTTTTTGCCGGCAGGAGCAGTTACGCCTGCGATGTACGCACTCATTGGCTTCGTCACATGATTGGTAATGAACTCTGCGGCCTCTTCTTCAGCAGAACCACCGATCTCACCGATCATGATGATTGCATGAGTCTCTGGGTCGGCTTGAAACTGTGCAAGGCAGTCGACAAACGAAGTTCCAGGCACAGGGTCACCGCCGATACCAACACATGTGCTGACACCAATCCCCTGTTGCTTCAGTTCGTATAGCGCTTGATACGTGAGCGTTCCAGAACGAGAAACAATTCCAACGTTTGGTCCACTCGCACTTGGTAGTTGCGCAATTTCACCAGCGGTAATTCCAATATTGCATTTTCCCGGACTGATAATTCCTGGACAGTTTGGTCCAAGCAACCGCGTGGCGGGATAATCACGTTGCAGCGTGGCAAAAACGCGAGCTTCGTCTTGTGCTGGCACTCCCTCGGTAATACACACAACAAAACCAATTCCTGCGCGAGCTGCTTCAAGAATTGCTGCTGGTGCTGCTTTTGGCGGCACCGCAATAAACGATGCATTTGCACCCGTGGCCGCAACTGCATCTGCGACCGAATCAAAAACCGGAATTCCCTCTACGTCTTGTCCGGCTTTACCTGGAGTGACACCACCAACAACTTGGGTTCCATACGCCTTGTTGCGCAAGCCGTGAAAGCGCCCCTGGCCACCAGTCAGTCCCTGCACAATGACCTTCGTATTTTGGTCTACAAAAATTGCCATGATTCGTTCTCCTATTTGGCCATCTCGACAGCGGCGCGAGCGGCTTCGAGCATGGTTGGTCGACTGGTGAGTTGTGATTCAGGAATTCCCGCATCGGCAAGAATCTTTCGACCTTCTTCAGCATTGGTGCCGTCGAGACGAATAACAATTGGTGCTCGCAGGGCAACACGCTTCACTGCTTCAACGATTCCTTTGGCAACTTCTTCACCACGTGTGATGCCTCCAAAAATGTTGATCAAAATACTCTTCACCTTTGGATCCGAGTTGATCACTTCAAGCGC
>CANGZK010000013.1 GCA_947458565.1 Acidimicrobiaceae bacterium | reverse complement strand
CAGTTTCTAGAAGTTGAGCAAGTTGTCAAGGGCTCGATGACGCTGGTTGATGCAGATCGTTCTGCTCACCTGTATTCACGCATCACCAAGCCAACACAAACGAGTGGTGGCTCGGCGGCGAATACCGCATACGGATTAGCGAGTCTTGGTGGGCGAGCAGGATTCATTGGCAAAATTGCCGACGATGATTTGGGTCGAGTTTTCGGTAACGACATGAAAACAGTCGGCGTCGGGTTTCATCCAGGTGCTACATCCACAACCGAGCCAACTGGTCGTTGCATCATTGCGGTTACTCCAGACGGCCAACGTTCGATGAGCACGTTCTTGGGTGCTGCAAGTTTGCTCGATCCTGCAGATATTTCGCGTGACGCAGTTTCATCTGGTGCAGTGCTATTTCTTGAGGGTTACTTGTTTGACCGTGATCTTGCCAAAGAAGCATTTCGCACTGCGTCAAAATATGCGCATGAGGCCGGCCGCAAGGTTTCACTGACTCTTTCGGATTCTTTTTGCGTTGATCGCCACCGCGATGACTTCATGGCGCTGATTAAGAACGACATCGACATTTTGTTCTGCAATGAATTTGAATTGCAGTCGCTCTATCAAACAAGTTCGTATGAAGAAGCCCTCGGCAAATTGCGCCACGATTGCGAGTTTGGTGCAGTTACTCGTGACAAGCGTGGCTCAGTTGTGATCAATGGCAACGATGTTGTGCACATCGAGCCAGAGCCTGTTGATCAGGTGGTCGATGCAACTGGTGCAGGCGACATGTATGCGGCAGGATTTTTGTATGGCTTTACGCGAGGCATGAAGATTGAAGATTGCGGAAGACTCGGATCACTTTCGGCATCTGAAGTAATTACGCACGTTGGGCCACGCCCATTGGTGCAGTTGAGCAGCCTGATTCCAAATCACCTACGGTGATTCGGGCGGCACAAACTGCAATTTAAGGTCACCAAGGTTGATCAGGGTTGAAGCAACCCAATGGCCTAGAGCGCCAAAGTGTTCGTCGAGCACCGCGCTTGTGCCATCTTGCAAGGTTTCTTCTGCCAACTCGTATTCGCCTTCGTAGGTAATTTCGAGCGCGTAGTCGGTGTTGTCGCTAGAGGTTGGATGACCGATCTCGATGGTGATGTTGTCGCGCTCGAGTTTGCCATTGCCAACAACTGGGCTGTACATGACCGCCACATCGTCGACGACCGAAGGGTCAGGTTGCTGTGCGAGTCGCTGAACGCGAAACACGACTTCAATCTCGATTGAAGGATTGTGGTCAAGCACTTCTTCCACATACCAACTGCGATAAGCGGCCTGGCTGCGACTGGGCCAATTGAACGTGATGTGTGCTACTACCCGCGGTGGTTGACCTTCGCCAGGCAATCCGTAACTCGTTTCCCACACCAAGTCGCCGAGCAAAATGTCGGACTGTAGATGTTCTTCAAACGCTTGGCGCTCAAGAAATGCATTGCCAAAAGCGTCACGAAGAGCGCTGATTGCATCGGTAAAGACATGGTCGAGCATGCGTATTTAGAGTAGTCGCTAACCTTGAGCCATGGCATTGGTCTTACTTGAAATTGCAGATGGTGTAGCAACACTCACACTTAACAACCCAGACGAGCGCAACACAATGACTGCGCCGATGGTTGCCGAGATTGTTGCTGCGATGGACCGTATTGAAGGCGACAGTGCAATTGGTGCACTTGTGGTGACAGGAACTGCTCCTGCATTTTGTGCCGGCGCCAATTTGGGAAATCTGGCAGAAGCCGATGGCGAGTCACTCGGCGTGATCTATGAAGGTTTTTTGCGCATAGCGCGGAGCCCATTGCCAACTATCGCGGCGGTCAATGGTGCGGCGGTGGGCGCGGGAATGAACTTGGCACTTGGTTGCGACGTGCGCATCGCCGCTAAACGAGCCAAGTTTGATACACGATTTTTGCAACTCGGTATTCACCCTGGTGGCGGACACACATGGATGCTGCGTCGCATCGTTGGACCACAAGTAACTGCAGCGACTGTGCTGTTTGGCGAGGTGCTTGACGGTGCCGAAGCGCAACGAGTTGGGCTCGCGTATCGCTGTGTTGAGGATGCAGACTTGCTCACTGTCGCACATGAGATGGCTGCCCGTGCTGCGAGTGCACCACGAGAACTTGTGATTGAAACCAAAAAGACTCTTGCAGCAATGGCAGATGTGCAAACACATCCAGAAGCCGTGGCGCGTGAACTTACTCCGCAATTGTGGAGCACCCGTCAACCTTGGTTTGCCGAGCGTTTGGCTGCGCTGCAAGCAAAAATCACCAAGAAATAGGTATACCAAGCGCCGAAAAGCGCATACCGGTGCAAAGTCGCGCGGGTGTCGGCCGTGGGTGTACGGTACGACCAAGGGGAGCTAGCAGTGTTGAATTCGTCAGTATCGAGAGATATGAAAGGCGGGGCAAACAATGAGCAAGCGTCACAAACACCGACAAGTGGTGTTGCCACCAACAATTGAGACTCGAGCACACGCTCACAATGAGCGCCATCGAGTGAACTCAGAGTTGCATCTGGTAGCCAACTTGGTGAGCCATGGGGTAGAGCCCGATGATGTCATCGAGCCTGGTCCGGCGTGGAAGCCACTGCATCATCACGATGCAGAAATTGGAATTGAGCATTCGCGCAAACAAGTCATCAAGCATTGGAAGACAAAAGCGTGGAAGCGACGCAAGGTGGTGCGAAAGCAACGAGCGCTTGAGATAGAGCATCTGCGCGACATCGCGTAACTCGCTATCGCTTTTTGTTTGTAACTTTTACTGCAGCCACTCGGCCGTGAGTTGGTCGCGGCGTTGTTGCCATTCTTCAATCGTGAATCCATAGCGCACGTGGTCTTCCCACACGCCATTGATTTCTAGAAAACGTTCAGCCAAACCTTCTTCGCGAATGCCAAGTTTTTCCATCACGCGACGGCTGTTGTAATTGCGAGGGATGATGCAGATCTCCATGCGATGCAAGCCGAGTTCTTCGAACGCATATTTGGACACCACGAGCACTGCTTCTGACATGTAGCTTTTGCCGGCACGGGCCTCATCGATCCAGTAGCCAATCGTGCCGCACTGCATGGCGCTGCGAACAACGTTGTTGATATTGACTTCGCCGGCAAACGAGCCATCAATGAAGATTCCGAATGCATACGAGCCGCCTGTCTGGCGCTCGCGATCACGTGCGATGCAGCGATTATTAAATGCATCGCGATTAGTTGAAGGGTCTGGAAGATATGTCGACTTGATGGGTTCCCATTTGCTGAGCCATTCGCCGTTGCGGTGGCGAACTTCGCTCCAGGCCTCAAAGTCGGTTGCCACGAGTGGCCGCACAGCAATGCGTTTGCCGTAGAGCCGCAGTGGTGCACCAGCAGAGGTAACGACACTGGCCGGGTGTAATTGGTGACTAGATGGCGAACTCATTGTGGATCCAGTATGTGTTGCACAACGCCGTCAAGCAAATTGTGCACTGACACCGTGATTGAAGGCAGGCGAAGTCGGCGCATAATGCCAACGAGTGCGCAACAGCCGCCCACAATGACATCGGCGCGTTCAGCAGGAAGGCCTGGGTTTGATTTGCGGTCGTTCAATGATTCGGTGGCAAGAGTGCGAAAAACATCTTCGGCTGCGTCACGTGTGAGGGTCATTCCGTGCAGTGCAACAGGGTCGAAACGAGCAATGCCCAACTCGACAGCAGCGATGGTCACGATGGTGCCAGCAACACCAACAACTCTGGTTGCTTCAAGCACTTGTGGTTGCTCGCGAACAAGATCATCCATGAAGTCGGTAACGAGACCGATTGCATTGGTGAGTTCTTCAGGTTTTGGCGGGTCGCGGTGCAACTCAGTTTCGGAGAGCACAACTGCGCCAACTGGAAAGCTGGACGTGTGTTGTAGTGAGTTGCCTTGGCCGATCATGACCTCGGTTGAGCCACCACCAATATCGACAACGATGGTGATGCCATCGTGTGGCTCGAGTTTGCTTAAGGCTCCTCGGAATGCGAGTTGTCCCTCCAGGACACCTGAGATGATTTCGGGTCGCTTGCCTAAAACAGTTTCGGCTTGATCAAGAAATGTGTTGGCGTTGGATGCTCGACGACATGCCTCGGTTGCCGTGACGCGAAAGGTTTCAACGTTGTGCTGTTGTAAGAGTGATGCATAGATCGCAAGTTGTTGCACGGTTGCAGCAATCGCATTGTCGTCAAGCAACCCTGATGCCGCCACACCTTTGCCGAGACGAGTGACGTTGACTTCGCGAACAATCTCGTTGCCCTGAGGGTCAACAATCAACAAATTGGTCGAGTTGGTGCCGATGTCGATCGCGGCAACGGGCGAAGTGAAAACTGGGCGAGTTGGCATGATGTTTGCAACTACATAATCGTCTCGTGAGATTAAAAGCTTGTCGGCCACCCATTGACCAACCGGGTCATCACCCACTGCGAGCCACCAACCAAAATGTGCATGCAAGCACTTGACTCCTATTCGCGTGCCGCCAACACCACCAAATGGTCGAGGGCCAGTGTGGGCGGGGTCGATCGCAGCATCTCGTTCGGCGGCGTAACGATTGTGTGTTTCTTCGAGGGCTATTGGGCCGATGTCTGCTTCGGCTTGATTAACACCACCGCTTGCTTCAAGTCGTCCAACAATTACTGTCTCATGCTCGCCCAACAACCAATATCGGGTTGGCATTGGTGTTCCATCATCAAGAAATGGCGCGTTGCGTAACACAACTGGGTCACCACTTTTGGTGCGAACAACGATTTCAAATTGTCCTTGGGGAATGCGACCTAAAAGCTCGCCGACTCGGGCAATGTCGGCGGGAGTCATGGGCTACAAAAATTTGATTGCGGCAATCACAACCGCAATGAGTGCAACGACAACTGGAATCGCGCGCTTGAGTATTGGTGCGCCGGCTGTGCCGAGCAGATCAAGCGGCGCAACTTCGGCGCTCTCGATCTTGCGAATCTCTGGGCTTGCATCTGGAGCTGCAGATGCAACTGCTGTTGCTGTAGTCGTAGCAGTTGCTGGTGCGCTGGTGATCAGCTGATTGAGATTCTCGGAAAATTGTGCGAGCAGTTTGTCGCTCACGTCGGCAAGTGCGCCACGACCAAACTGTGCGACCTTGCCAGAAATAGTGAGGTTGGTAACCACGGTGCACTTTGTAGACGTTGGTGTGACTGAAGTGAGTTGAGCAGTGATAATTGCAGATGCATTGCCCTTGCCAGTTGTGTCGCGACCTTCGCCTTTGAGTGAAGCAGTGTGGGCTAGATCATCGCGTGTTACAAAACTTGCCTGACCTTTGAATTGAGCAACGATTGGTCCGACCTTAATTTTGACTTGACCACGGTAAATGTCACCTTCAATTTCGGTCAGTTGTGCGCCTGGTAAGCATGGAGCGATGCGCTCGAGATCGGTGAGAATTGTCCATGCGTCATTGACCGGCACATTGACGATGAATTCGTGATTCAGATCCACTACAGAGCTCTCCGAGATTCGACTATAAGTTTGCTTGCTTGTTCAAGGTCTTCAATCGTGTCGATATCGATTGCTGACCCTGAACAGGATACTTCACTGACGAGTTGATGATGAGAGCGCAATAAATTGCGTGCACCTTCGTCTCCTGTTGTTGGCAAGTGCGACCACATCTCTGCATGCAACTTGACGGGGTTGCCGCGCTTGGTGTCGTATGTGGCTACTGCAAGTGGGGAAGTGCTGCTTGCAACACGTTGCCAAGCACTTGGTGGAACGCACGGTTGATCGGCAAGACCGATGACTACTGCCTGTGCGCCGAGCGATGCAGCGAGCTCGATTGCGCACTGAACTGAACTTGCCATGCCGGTCGACCAATTGGGATTGTTGATCGAATGTGGCAGACCCCATTTCGCGATGGATGCCTGAGCCAGGTTGCTGATGGCGAAATCGAGTGGAAGAGGCGTTTTGCCGGTCACCACGACCACTGGTCCGATGCTGGCTTCGATGGCTGATTCGACCGCCCAGTGATACACAGGGCGCCCCTGAGCGACGCTCAGCAGCTTGTGGGACGATCCAACGAATCGGGTTCCACTGCCAGCAGCAAGCACTACAGCAACGGTGAGAGACCCTGTCATACCCAATGTCTACTTGGGTTTCGGGGGATCCCCAAATATTACAATTTGATGACATAAACTGTTACCCAGTTGACATATGGCGAGTTATCGCCCCCGCGAACTCCACCGCCCCCCGGTCGAGTCAGGGCCACCCTGTCACCCCCAAAACCATGACCACAACACATCTCTATACGCATAGCCACATTCGTATCCGTAGATATTTCCGCAGGTATCTCTGCATTGTGCTTGCCGCAGCAGCATTTGTGCTGCTTGGAATGCCGCAACATGTATCGGCCAAACCGATGCCCGAGGATCAAGAGCAAGTGATCGCAGAGTCGGCAAAAGAAGCGATTTCAGTTTTCAGTTCGTTGACGCGACTCAGTGAAGCAGATCGAAGCGATGTTTTCTTGGCGTATGTATCAAACATCGCTGTGCTGGCTGCAAACTTTTTGGCTGTTGATGCACGACGAATGCAACAGTCTTGGTTGGCTGCAGATTTTGCTCATCAACGCGCGCTGATCAATGGTCTGACGCAGCTTGGTGTGCCCTATAAAAACAACTCTTCAATTGAAGACGTTGCTTTCGATTGCTCTGGACTTGTTGCCTTTGCATGGGGAAAAGTAGGTGTTGGTATGACGCACGGATCGAGCGCACAATTTGCGAGCTCAACACAGATCAAAGTTGAAGATGCACAGGTTGGCGACTTGATTTGGCGTCCTGGTCACATTTCGATGTACCTGGGAGTGCCTAGCGCGATTTTGCAAACTCCATATTCGGGCAGAAGCGTCGAACTGCAAATGATGAACGAGCGCATTACCTGGTGGGTGAAATACGCAAACCCATTAATTTGAATCTATTTGTGAATTAGTCCATCGCTGTCGCGTAGCGATGGTGCGCCGCGGCCCGTGCGTCGCGCAATAATCTCGCCAACAATTGAGATTGCTGTTTCTTCCGGGGTTCTTGCACCGATGTCGAGACCAATTGGAGACATGAGTCGAGCCAATTGATCGGCACTTGTAATACCAACTTCGGCAAGTCGCTCAAGCCTCTTCGCATGTGTTTTACGGCTGCCCATCACGCCGATGTAGCCAACATTTGTTGCAAGAGCACCCTGCACTGCCGGAACATCAAACTTTGGGTCGTGGGTCAAAATGCACACTGCATCGCGAGAGGTGAGCGCCGAACCACGCTGTGAAAAAAGAGGTGCTGGCCACGAGACCAACACTTCGTCGGCCATGGGGAAACGACGGCGAGTAGCGAAAACTTCGCGGGCATCGCACACAACTACGTAGTAACCGAGCACTTTTGCAACCTTTGCAAGTGCAGCAGTGAAGTCAACGGCGCCAAAGATCCACATTGTTGGTGGTGGCGAAAATGCTTCGATAAACACACGAACTGTTGGAGTGTCTACTAAATCTTCAGGAGTTGTTTGTCCTTGCGGACCATAGTGACGCACACCTGTGCGTCCGGCTTCAACTTCGCCTAGTGCGTCGCGTGCAACGACACGGTCGAGTTCGCTATCTCCAAGCGTGCCCACTGCATCTGTCGACGGAGATACGAGCATCGTTGCTCCGATATGAGGGCCATCGATAACAGTGACGAGTGCAACCGGAATATTGGAGCGAACTCGTTCGGCGAAAATGGGGTAAAGCGAAATTGGCTGGAGCGACATGACTTACCAGGTGAGAGGAGCAATAAAGAGATGAATGATGCCGCCGCATGTGAGACCCACTGCAAATGCTTCGTCGTCTGAGTAACCAAACTTGACAAGGCGAGGTTGATTGTCGCCGCGCAGAATCTCGAGTGCTTCAGCGACTACTGCTCCTTCGACGCAACCACCACTCACTGAACCAACAACTTCGCCGTCTTCATTGACAGCCATTGCGGCACCAGGATCGCGTGGGCCAGAGCCTTCGATGTCGACGACGCGAGCAACAGCAATCTGTTTGCCGGCTTGCTGCCAGCGCTCGATGTCATTGAGTAATTCACGCATAGGTATCAGTCAATCGCGAGAAATCACTCGAGTGAGATGCTCGAGAGCCTGTAAGGAATGGCCTTCTACAAAGTTGTCCACATACGGAAGTGCCGCAGCCATGCCGCGAGCAAGCGGCGCGTAACCAGGCGTGACCTTGAGCGGGTTGACCCACACGACTCTGAACGCAACGCGCTGCAAGCGTTGCATCTGCTCGGCAAGAACTTCTGGGTCGCCTCTGTCCCAACCATCGCTGAGCACCACGACGATTGCACCGCGGGCCATTCCGCGCACACCCCATGTTGCATTGAAACGGCGCAAGCTTTCGCCGAGTCGTGTGCCTCCGCTCCAGTCGGGCACTTGTGCTGCAGCGCGAGTGAGTGCCCTATCTGGGTCGCGGCTATTGAGTTCTTTGGTTAGCCGTGTGAGCCTCGTGCCAAACGTAAATGCCTCCACGCGTTGCCGGCCCACAACGGCTGCGTGCATAAAACGAAGAAGCGCTCGCGCATATGGCTCCATGCTGCCCGAGATGTCGAGCAATACAACGAGTCGGCGTTGGCGTTCGCTTGGCTTGCGCCAGTGCAATCGCACCGGCTCGCCACCAAATGCAAGTGATGCGCGAACAGTGCGCCGTAAGTCGTGACGCGACCCACTGCGCTTGGCATGCGTGAGGCGCAGCGATTGTCGGGGAGGGCCAGCGAGACGAAGTTGATGCATGAGTCTCTGTGATTCATGCAATTCTTCGTCAGTGTACTGAGCAAAATCTTTGTTGCGCAATGATTCGTTTGCGGTAAAACGCATCTGCATTGTCTGATTGTCGTCATCACCATCGTTCGCATCGTCATCTTTGTTTGGGCCGTCTTCGTCATCGAGCAACAGCGTGATCTTTTGTGGTGGACCATCTTCGTCGGTGTCTGTCGCATTACGGCGTTCCCAAAAAACAGCAAATGCTCTGTCGTATAGCTGTTGATCTTCTGGTCGATGCACCAAGGTGGCCCGCCCAGCCCAGTACACGTCATCACGGCTAGTCATTGACACAACATCAAGTGCTTGCACAAAAGTGATTACTGAATCGATAGGCACGTTGATGCCCGCACCGCGCAACACACGCGCAAACGAAACTGCCATTTCATCTGCCGATGAGCCAGCAGGCTGCTTCAGCGCTATCGACACAACAGATGCTTTCTAGTTATGAGACAAGCCGCGGTCGAAGGCTTGTTTGACGAGACCTGCGATGCCCGTTTCGCGCACACGTTCATGATCTTCGCGGTACTTGAGAACGGTGCCAAGCGTTGCAGCAACGCTGGTTTCATCGAGTTCAAGAATGCCCAGCTGACCAAGCGCAGTTGCCCAATCGATAGTTTCGGCAACGCCAGGGGGCTTGTACAAATTGAGACCACGCATTGCTTCGACAGCCGCGGCGACTTGTCGTGCAAGTGACTCGGCAATTTGTGGAACACGTAACCGAACGATGGCAACTTCGCGTTCAAAATTTGGGTGTTCAACCCAGTGATACAGACAACGACGCTTCAATGCATCGTGTACATCGCGCGTGCGATTGGATGTGAGCACCACGATTGGTGGGGTAGTTGCGCTAAACGTGCCAAGTTCGGGGACAGTGATTTGAAAATCGGACAAGATCTCGAGAAGGTAAGCCTCAAACTCGTCATCGGCTCTGTCAATTTCGTCGATCAAGAGCACTGCAGGAGTTGTGCGGTTGTCGATGGCGCGCAACAGTGCACGCTTGATCAAAAACCTTTCGTTGTATAACTCGCTTTCAAGCAGCGAAGTGTTTTTGGACTTTGCTTCGCCAGATGCTTCGGCGGCGCGCAGGTGCAACAACTGACGCGAGTAGTCCCAGTCGTACACGGCTTGTGATGCATCAATGCCTTCATAACACTGCAGACGAATAAGTTCGCCGCCTGTCATCGCTGCAATTACTTTTGCTAATTCGGTTTTACCAACACCTGCTTCACCCTCCAATAAGAGAGGTCGCTTGAGCGACAAAGCCAAAAAAACTGCAGTGGCAAGGCCTTCGTCGGCCAAATAGCTTTGCCCACCAAGTGCGTTTCGTACTTGGGCCACCGAGGTGAGTGCGGGCAAACTCATTGCATCACTGTAGAGGCACGAGGGTTACGAGTCGAAGCCCAAACCCAAACGGTCGAGGGTGCGTAGCCAGAGGTTGCGTTTGCCCGTGCGATCTTCACGGCTGAGTGCCCAGCGCGTTGTCTGAATGCCGATAAAACGAAATGGCTCGGGAGGAAACGGAATCGGTTTGCTTTGCACAAATTTGGTTTGAGTGGCTTGGGTCTTGCGCCCATCGAGTAAATCGAGCATGACTTCGGCGCCAAAGCGTGAACTTGCCACACCAAGGCCGGTGTAGCCGATGGCGTATGCGACTCGATTGCGCATGGCTTGGCCCCAAAACACGCTGTAGCGGCTGCACGTATCGATGGCGCCACCCCAGACGTGTGAAAACTTGACACCCTCAAGTTGGGGGAATGTTTCGAAGAAGTGTTGCGACAACTTTGCCCAACTCTCTGGCCTTGATTCGAGATCGACACTCATTTTCCCGCCGAAGAAATACATTGCGTCGTAGCCGCCCCACAGAATGCGATTGTCGGCAGTGAGTCGGTAGTAGTGAAACTGGTTGGAGATGTCAGATAAACCTTGGCGATTTTTCCATCCAAGACTGTCAAGTTGTTGTGCGTTCAGTGGCTCAGTAACGAGGCAGTAGTCGTACACCGGTGCGATGTAGTTGTGCATGCGCTTGAGGAGTGGTTTGAAAGCATTGGTGGCGAGCGCAACATGTTTGGCTTTGATGTCGGCTAGCGCGGTTTCGATTGAGACGCCGCTGCCCGAGTAGTCAAGGCCAGTTGCTCGCGTGTCTTCAAAGATGCGTACGCCAAGACTTTCGGCTGCACTCTTGAGGCCCCACACGAGGCGTGCCGGATCGACAAGTGCTGCGGTGTCTTTGCACCACATGCCGCCGGTGAAAATTGGCGAAGCTACTTCGCGTTGCACTGCTTGTTGATCGAGCCATTCAACTTTGTGGCCCAACTCGAGCAGTTGCTCATAGTCTTCGCGCATTTCTTCGAGATAGTTGCCTGCATGACGCGTACTCGCAATTTCGATCACACCGTTGCGTTCGAAGTCGCAGTCGATGTTGTAGCGACGAATTGCTGCTTCAATTTGATTGAGGTTTTCGAGCCCCAAATCTTCAAGCAGACCAACTTCTTTTGGGAAGCGTTGTTGCGCATTGGCGATGCCGTGCGTGAGGCTCGAATCCATAAAGCCGCCGTTGCGACCACTCGCTGCAGATCCAACTTCATGTGAGTCGATCAGAATGACATCGGCTGATGGATTGCGTTCTTTCGCCAGGATTGCTGTCCAGAGCCCTGTGTATCCGCCACCAACAATGCACAAGTCGCACGAGTCGTCACGCACGAGCATCGGATTGGAGTCGGGTTCATCGACATCTTCCATCCAATACGGATACGGCTCGGCATCAGCGATCGCGTCCAGAAAGCGTTCGTCTTCTTGGTACCCAGCCATGGGTTTTCTCACCACCTAACGGCACCAAGTTAGCACTGATCGCAGTAGCGTTTTGGGCTATGGAACTGGGGATTAGCACGCGAACTGCTGCAGTTGCTGCCGGATCTGCAGGTTTGGGTTTTGCATCTGCGCAGGCACTTGCCAACGAGGGAGTGCGAGTAGTTATCTGCAGTCGCGATGCTGATCGTGTGACCAAAGCAGCAAAAACTATTGGTCATGGGTGCATCGGCATCGTCGCCGATGTGTCGACTGGTGACGGTGGCGCAAAATTTGTGCGCGAAGCCACAGCGATACTTGGGCACATTGACATTTTGGTTGCGAACGGTGGCGGACCACCAGCAGGAAACTTTGCATCAACAGATTTAGACGCATACCCAGCAGCGCTTGAACAAAACTTGTTGTCAGTAATTGGCATGTGCAAAGAAGTGTTGCCTGGAATGCAGACTCGCAAGTGGGGCCGCATAGTTGCCATTACGTCAGTTGCTGTGCGTCAGCCAATGGCTAACCTCATTTTGTCAAACACTGCGCGTGCTGGAGTAACAGGATTCTTGAAAACTGTTGCGCGCGAAGTTGCACAAGACGGAGTAACAGTCAACACCGTGCAGCCAGGTATTCATGCAACTGATCGAATCACGCAGCTTTATGGCGCTACGCCAGATGCTTCGGCGCTCGGAATTCCTGCTGGGGTAGCAGGAAGCCCAGCAGACTTTGGTCAAGTGGTTGCGTTTTTGTGTGGTGAAAGTGCAAAGTTTGTGACAGGTGCGAGTTTGCAGGTGGACGGCGGATCGTACGGGGGGTTGTTGTAATGCTGCAGCATGTCGTAGCAATCACATGGAATGATCAGGTGCCGCCGAACTATGCCGAGACTGTTTCGAAGGTGCTGCAAGAAATGGCATCACACATTTCATCGGTGCGCGAATATCACTGTGGCCCCGACTTGGGTGTGTCAACTGCAGTCAACGCCGACTACCTGATAGTTGCAACGTTTGATGATGTTGATGGGTGGCGACAGTACGACGAAGACGCATCACACAACGAGATTCGTGCGAAGTATTTCAAGCCGTATATTGCGTCGCGAGCATCGGCTCAAATCACTTTTTAACGCGAGCCCTTGGCTTTTACTGCAACAGAATTTCGATTTTCCCATTTGGATGAAATCCAGAATGCGAAACCAACATAGAGCCAGCCAGCCAAAATATCGGCAACATAGTGCTCGCCGAAATAGACAAGACAAAGAGCCATACTTGCTGGCAATGCAAGAGAGATAACTCGCAACCACTTGGGCATGTAGGGGAAAAAGAACAGTACGACCAAGAGCGCACAACCTGCGTGCAGTGACGGCATTGCTGCATACGGATTGGTGATGGCGGCACCTCGTTCAAACACTTTGCTTACTGACTTGATGCCCATGTGCGACCACGCGCGAGCAGTGATGCGCTGTATCGATGCGATGTAACCCTCCTTTGCTGTCAGCCAGGGTGGTGCAACTGGAAATGCCGCAAATGTTGCACATGCTAAAAAGAACAAGATTCCGAGTCTGCGCACATAACGCACCCAAATGTCTCGATTAATCCACCACAACAACACCGCAACACCAGGCGGAAAAATAAAGTGCGTCATATACGTGACTGCCAATGGGTATTCGTACCAACTCAGAACGTTTGAAACATTGAGATGTTGTTGCATCCAGACATTGGGGTCTGTGCCCCAAAAGAGTGCACGATCAAAATTGCGGACGGCCAAATATGAGATGGGGCGTCCTAGTTGGTCGGAAAGACCACGGCTGTATTCATAAGCAAACAACATGCCTGCAAAAATTGACCAGTCACGCATCATTGCAATTTGGTCTTTAACTGTCTTGCCAACGTTGGCAAAGATAAATGCAACAAGAATCCATCCGGTGACCGCAATGCGATCAACCGGTAAACCAAACCGGTCTACTGACCATAGAAACAGCGCTAGATACAGCGCAATAGCAACTACACGAGTGCGTGTTGGTTTACGTCGAAGAAATGTTGCGATGAACAGATTTAGAAGTTTAGCGAAATCGCTAAGCCGACGCTTTTTCGAGAGCGCGACGAACCAGCACTTTGGCTAAGTGCACGCGGTATTCGCTCGATGCGTTTAAGTCGTCTTGTGGCTCGGCTTCAGCCGCTGCCAGTTCGGCTGCGTCGGCAACAGATGCACCAGAATTGAGGGCTGCAGAAACGCTGGTTGCCAAGATAGGGGTGCTGCCCATGTTGACAAGTGCAATGCCTGATGCGTCTTTGCTGCGCCAAGCAGCCACACCAACGATTGCCCAGTCTTGAGCACGGCGATTGAACTTCTCGAAACCCCACTTTGCGCCATTCATTTTTGGCACACGAATTTCAGTCAGCATTTCGTCTGGCTGTAGTGCGCTTTCGAGGAAGCCTTTGTAGAAGTCGGCTGCGGCAATAAGCCGTTCACCGTTCGGGCCTTGCGCAACGTATGTTGCACCGAGCGCAAGAGTCGT
>CANGZK010000012.1 GCA_947458565.1 Acidimicrobiaceae bacterium | reverse complement strand
GTCGACGAAGCGGGCGAGTGCAGACATTGCTGTCCAGGATTCGTTTTCGAGACCCCAGCCGCGTACCGGGTCGATTGCGTTTGCAAGTGTGTAAGTAACGGTGTCGAGGTCTGGCGAAATTGAGAGGCCATGCAAAATGGTGTCGTCGCCCGTGTTGACGATGGCGGTGATGTCGCGAGCGGACACAACTTGTACAAGGCCACGAAGAAAACGAGCAGCCCCAACGCCGCCTGCAAGTACACAGATCACGATGATGAGCGTAACTATCTTGCGTGGGCTAATTACGACCAAGTGCAACTGCTAGATTTGAACGCATTATGCGCAAAGCCTTTATCACCGGTATTACCGGCCAAGACGGACGTCACCTTGCAGAGTTCCTGCAGACAAAGGGATACAAGGTCTACGGCATGATGAAGGGTCAGCACAACCCACGTGCTGAGCTGTTGCGCGACGAGTTTCCCGAAGTTGAAGTGGTGCCAGGAGACCTGACCGACCTGACAAGCCTTGTGACTGCGCTTGAGTATGTGCAGCCTGACGAGTTCTACAATCTTGGAGCAATTTCGTTTGTGGCGATGTCGTTTAACCAAGCCGAACTGACAGCCAACGTGACAGGTCTCGGCGTGTTGCGTGCTCTTGAAGCTGTGCGCATGGTCGGTGGCGCTCAAAATAATCCGATTCGTTTCTATCAGGCTTCGTCATCCGAGATGTTTGGCAAAGTACGCCAGACTCCCCAAACCGAAATGACACCGTTTCATCCACGCTCGCCATACGGCGTTGCCAAGGTGTTTGGCCACGACATCACTGTCAATTACCGAGAGAGCTATGGAATGTATGCGTGCTCCGGCATTTTGTTTAACCACGAAGGTCCACGCCGTGGGCTCGAGTTTGTGACTCGCAAGATCACCAACACTGCTGCCCGCATCAAGCTCGGCATTGATAAAGAACTTGTGCTTGGTAATACCGATGCAAAGCGCGACTGGGGGTATGCCGGCGACTACGTGAAGGCCATGTGGATGATGTTGCAGCAAGATGCTCCAGATGACTATGTCATTGCAACTGGCGAGACACACAGTGTTGACGAATTTTTGACGCTGGCATTTGAGAAGGCCGGCCTCGGTGACTTCCGTCAGTATGTGAAACATGATCCAAAGTTCTTCCGACCTGCGGAAGTTGATCTGCTTATCGGCGATCCGTCAAAGGCAGAAAAGAAGTTGGGTTGGAAGCGCGAAGTTGGGTTTGATCAGTTAGTTGACATGATGGTGCAACACGACATCGCTTACGAAACCAATCGCCTCAAGAATATTTGAGCATTCGGCTGCGTAGCGCAAGCATAAAACTGACTAGCGCAACGACCGAGCTACCAACAAGAGCAATTTCCACTCGTAGATAGAGATCGTTACTTGACCACGCTGCAAGTGCGACAAAGCTTGCAAACCCAAGTGCCCATCCAATGCCGGCAAGCGCGTGGCCGCGAAGAGCAATGGTTGCCTGTGCGAATGCAACAGCCACCATGTAGAGCGCGCTCGAAAGCGCAAGCAAGGTGAGCGTTCGTCGGTCGATATCACCGTCGAAGACAAGCTTGAGAACAGGTGGTCCGATTACGAAAGCACCGACTGTCCCGAAGATGCCCACGCCCACAACGAGAACGAGGAGTCTGCGCAGTGAAGAGCGAAATTCATCGAGGTGGCCGTGTGCTGCGAAGCGCGCCAAGCGAGGTAGCAAAACTGCTTGCACGGCCTGAAACAAAAAGAGCGGCAGGCGAGCAAAAATTACTGCGTTGCCAAATTGGGTAATGATTTCTGGCTTGGCGTTTGTGCCCAGGATGTCGACGGTGATTGGTCCGGCATTGACGAGCGCCGCAGCAGCTAGTGAACCCAATAACAACCAACCAAGATTTGGGGTTACTTCCGACCACGGCGCAGGTGGCCCGGTATCGGTGTGAAGTTTTCCAAAGAGGCCAACGCCAACAACACCCACAAGTGGAGACAACGCAATCATGAGTGCAAATGCTCCGACACTGTCTACTCCACATGCCCACAGCACTGCCACGCCAATCACGCGGGATGCACCGTCAGCACCGATGATGATTCCGTATGAACCGAAGCGTTGTGACCCAGAACAGATGCCACGAGCAAGATGCATCGGCGCGTATGACACAAGGATGAGCACAAGGCACGCCACAACACTGCTGTATCCATCAAACAAATGCTCCGTGAGATACGAAGAGGCAATGGCGATGATCCCGGCAAGAACTACGAGCATGGTTACAGCAAGTGGGATCATGCGTTGGACAACTGGGCGTCCACCTTGGTGAAGTGCACGTCTGTGCGAAAGGGCTCTGCCTACCTCTTGTTCGATCGGTAGGAAGAAACCAGGTGCGAGAGAAAACGCAATGAACCACATAGCGACAATTGGCTTAAAGCCGTCTTGTCCAAGTGCTTGTTGGCCAATTTTGAAAAATATGAATGCAGAAATTCCAGCGATGAACAGACCAATGCCGACCGTGAGTGTGCCCTCAGGAAGAGAGATGCGGCTGCTGAGCGTCGGCTGTGAAGACGACTGAGATGGAGTTGGTTCAGTGAATGTCAAGCAAGCCGATGTTACTTGCTGGCCTGGGTGTCACGGCGTGAGTTGATCAGCGAAGTGAGCATCATGGCGGCATTGCCAATTGTTGTTTCAACTTGTTTGACAACGAATGCTTTGGCATGTGGAAACTCTTTGTCGATTTCTTCCGAAAGTTCACGCCGCCGAACTTGTGCTTTTTGAAAGGCGAGAATTCCAACGCCAACAGAGGTGAATGCCAATTCTTTGGCTTTCACCTTCAAGCAATCAATGTCAATTTTATTATCTGTCACAAAAGTCCTTCAAGGTGCACGATCTGATTCCGAGGGTATCTATGGGTGCTCGCAAAAGCAAGTATCAGTAGTGCTTTGCATGTGGCCGTTGCAAGCCACGGGGGAGCAAGGTTGGGCACAACTAAACTGGATGCATCGTGACGAATTCGACAGATTCAGAAAACCTTGAAGCACGCGTGTCGCACGTTGGGGCTCCGCCCGTCGTCGTGGCGATGGTGGTTCACCAGCCTTGTCCATGGCTCGAAGACGTTGTTGCATCAATTGCGGGCCAGGATTATCCAAACCTGCAAACACTTTTTTTTCTCACGGGAACAACTACTGCTACAGGTGCGGAAACCGACGTTATTCGGCAATCGTTGCCGGCGGCGGTGATTCGGCAGGTTGAAGGCAACCCCGGCTATGGCCCATTGATGAATGAAGTGAGTCGCCTGGTGGAAGGCGAGAGCGGAATTTTTTGCTTCATGCATGATGATGTGGCTCTTGACAGCAACGCAATTTCATCCATGATCGAAGAAATGTTTAGGTCTAATGCCGGAGTCGTTGGGCCAAAGATTGTGATGTGGGATGACATCTCGATATTGCAAAGTGTCGGACTTGGCGCTGATCGGATTGGCGACATCAGTCCGAATGTTGAACAGGGCGAGAAAGATCAAGAACAGCATGATGCTGTGCGCGACGTGTTTCTCATTCCATCTGCGTGCATGTTGGTGCGTGCAGATTTATTTCGCGAGTTAGGTGGGTATTCTCCGGACATCCCGTTGTTTGGCGAAGACTTAGATTTTTGTTGGCGCACACATCTCAGTGGTGCTCGAGTGCTGGTAGTGCCAGCAGCGCGTGCGAGGCATCGCAAAGAAATGGATGCCACGCGTTCTGTTGCCACAATGAGTGCTCTAGAAGCGCGTCACCGCGTGCGCACGGTAGCTACTTTGTCGGGTCGCTTTCAGTTGCCTGTTGTGTTGGTTCAGCTGTTGTTGATGGCAGTTGCTCGTGTAGTGATTGGGGTGTTTAACGGAACATTGAGGCAGGCGCTGGCATCTTTGCGTGCATCAATCGCTGTGATGTTTGACGCAAGGTACATCATTCGCCGTCGCGCAGAAGTGCGCCCATTTCGACGAGTTCCAGTTGCCGAAATTCATGATCTGCAAAGTCGCGGGAGTGCTCGTTTGTGGGCTTTCATTCGTAAACGACGATCAAGAGTTCAAGAGATTTCGGGATTGACTACTGAAAATATCAAAAATCCGAAATCTCGATTGGTGAGTGTTACTGCTCTGGTCGTGTTCGCACTTATCGTCATCGGCAGTCGAGGATTGATTGGTGGGGGTGTCGCGTCGGTTGGCGAATTCCTGCCAATTCGAAGCGGATCAGAATCACCAAGATTGTTGATCTCTTCTACATTGAGTGGCTGGTGGCAGGCCGGCTTTGGTCAGGCGAGTGCAAACCCAACCGGCATTGTGTTGCTGGCAATCGCTGGTGTTGGAGTATTGGGACGACTCGGAGCATTACAAGCACTTGCAATCATTGGCGCATTGTTTGCTGGCTGTATCGGAATGTGGCAAGTCGCGAGTGGACTCTTTGGGTCACGCGCGCGAATGGTGGGTCTGTTGGTGTACGCGGCAGTGCCGGTACCTTACGCGGCAATTGCTCACGGTCGATTTGGGGTGCTGATGTGTTACGCAGCCCTGCCGTGGATGTTGCGCCTGTTTGCGCGCGCTGGTCAGCGCCCAGACGGTGTACAAAAAACTCAGTTGTGGGCAGTAACTGTTTTATTTGGTGCGATGGTTTCAGCATTTGTTCCCACGTTCCTGATCCTTGTGCTGTTCGCAAGTGTGGCCTGGATGGCAGCAGACCTGGTGTCGCGCGTGCGATTGCAAGCAGTTGTAGCCGTATTGCAAATGATGTTTGTGCTTGTTGTCGGAACCATTGTTCTGAATTTTCCATGGTCTGGTGGATTTATCGTTGCGGATTGGTGGCAGCGGATAATTGGTGTGCAGACGGTGCGTGTGGGAGATGTCGGACTGACAACTCTGGCCCGCATGGATAGTGGTGTTGTTGCAATCTCGGTGCTTGCACTCGGTCTCTATGTGCCCGTCATCGTTGGTTTGCTCATCGTGCGCGGTGACAAATTGGTGTGGGCTGCACGTTCTGCGACGCTTGTCTTGTTTGCGATCCTTGCCATCGCATTGGACGATGCAGGGTATATACATTTTGCTTTGCCTGAGTATGGAATTCTTTTTGTGGTGGTGGCGTGCGGCTTGTCCTTGGCGGCTGCAACTATGGCGAGTTTCGTTTTTGATGATCAAGCCGTGAGTTCGTATCGATGGTGGAAGCCACTTGCGAGCATTGCACTTGTGTCCATTTTGATTGGCTGCCTACCTTCAATTGCGTTTTCTGCAAACGGTCGTTGGGGACAGCCAAAAGTTTCTCTTGCTCAGCTGCTGACGCAATTGCCAACCGATCCAGTTTCGGGCGATTACAACGTTGTGTACGTGGGTCGTAGCGATGTGTTGCCATTGCCCGCAATTCGCCTCAACGATCAAACTGCATTTGCAATTGCCGATGATGGAGAACTGACAATGCGGGATCACTGGTTGGCTCCGACGAATGCGCTGACTGATTCGGTTGCTCAGGCTTTGGATGCAGCGATTTCGCAGCAGACGGTTCGATCTGGTCGCTTGCTCTCAAGTCTCGCTGTTCGATATCTCGTTGTTCCAATAATTGATGGTGCTATTTCCACAACTGACAAACCTTTAGATGCTCCACCTGGTCTGCTCGAAGGGTTATCGCTGCAACTCGATTTTCGTCGGGTATACACGGCAAATGATTTGGTGATTTTTGAGAATATGGCTTACACGCCGTCTCTGTCCAAACTGGATGAAGCATCTGCTGTGCTGAGCCAGCAGGCGGGTACCGATTCTCTGTTGTCGTCACAGTTGCGAGTTGCACAAGTCGCGCCACGCACTCGTGACATTGACAGCAGTCCAACTCCAATAGATGTGGGCACCGTGCATCTAGCGGTTCCGTTTAGTGACCGCTTAGTCCTGCGCGTAGATGGATCTGATGTAATTCCACGCGTTGCATTTGGCGGCACAACAGCTTTTGATTCGCCCGTGGCCGGATCTGCGACCCTTGGCTTTAGGACTCCGTGGACTCACATCGTGCTTCTTCTGGTGCAGTTGCTGTTGTGGGTCACAGTGATTTCTGTAACGTTTGACCTGAGAAGTTTGAAGGCTCGAATCGGCGTACGGCGCGTTGGTCCCGTAGTGCTAGGTGGTTCATCTGATGCATCGCTAGTTTTCAAAGAAGTAGAAAGTGTCGAATCGCAGTGAAACTCGGAACAAGTTTTTTCAAATCTGAAACACCATCGCATATGACGGTGCGTCAGGTGGCAATGGTCGTAACGGTGCTTGCCGCAAGCTTGGCCCTGATCGTTGTAGACAATGGTGCAAATAATGGTGCAAATAATGGTGCAAATAGTGGCGCAAACAGTGATGGCGCTTTTAATGTCACCGAAGTTTCGGCGCTGGCACCAATGCCGCACGTTGCGGCCGCAGACGCACTGACGACAAATTGGTTTTGTCCAGGCGTGCCAGCAAATGACGACTCCATCTCAAGCAACTTGGTGATCTCAAATGCATCTGAAGCCGATATTTCGGCAACTGTGACCCTTCTGAGTTCCGGTCAGACCCCGGTCGTTAATGCGGTGTCCATTCCCGCACGGTCACATATCAGTCTCGACGCTCGCGGCGGTATCAGTGCACAGTTTGTGAGCGCGGTTGTAGAGATCATTGGTTCGCAGGGATCAGTTGAGCAAATTGTTAGACACCCTGCCGGTGACGCAGTTGTGCTGTGTGCCAATCAACCCGAGACCGATTGGTATTTTGCAGACGGGTTTACTGGAGCCGATTCGATTGAGCAAATAGTGATGACCAATCCTTATGTGGACGCAACTGTTGTCGACATCACGTTCGTGACAGCAGACGCAGAGCGCAGCCCCGAGCAGTTGCAGGGCTTTGTCTTGCCCGCAAACTCGGTGACGGCACTGTCAATGGATCAACAGGGTGCGCGCAATGAACCGATATTGGCCGTATCGATACGTGCATCTTCCGGTCGGTTGGTGGCAGGCCGAGTGCAACATTATTTAGGTCAAGGTCGCCTGGGTTTTTCGATGAGCCTTGGGGCTTCGGCGATGAGTACGCAGTGGTGGTTTAGTAATGGAGAGAAGCTCGCTGGCAATACCGAGAGTCTTGTGATCTACAACCCAAGCAGCCGTGATCGTTCGCTCAGCGTTGTGTTCGTCAACGGAAGTGATTCGGCGAACAGCATTGACCCGCTACTGATCACCGCCCCTGCCCATCGCGTGATCACCGTAGACACTGGTGGCATTCCAAGTTTGCCAGTTGGCAGATACGGAATCATTGTGTCAACGAACGACCAGGACTTGGGTGATTCTCTCGGTGTTGTTGTTGAGCAGGTGATCAATCGTCGCGACGGCAACACGGTAGGAACATCGGTCGTTTTGGGGGCTCCGCGCAATTCTGAATCAACAACGTGGAGTGCACCGAGCGGTGTCACTGCTAGCGAAGACTCGTTGCAGATTATGAACACCACTTCGCAGGAAGGGACCGTGAGTGTGCTGCAAGTCGGTCCGGCTGGAGCAGTTGTGTTGGGTGGACTTGAAAATCTCGTGTTGCCGGCTGGGGGAGTGTTGTCGATTGGTGTTCCTGCAGGACTTCCTGATGCGCAGATAATTGTGCAGGCAACGACAACAGTTGTTGTGCAGCGACTGCTCTTGCGAGGGTATGGTCTTTTTGGTCGAAGTGCCGTACATGCGCTTCCTCACTTGCCTCTAGTTGATAATTTTTTGAGTGAGACGGCACCGTGAGTCGGTTAGTGATTGTTGGCGTTGTAGTCGTAGTTGCATTGCTGATCAGCCTGTGGCAACGCAAGAGGCATGTTGATGCTCCCACCCAGGGAGCAGGCGAAGTTCCATCCCAGGTCGATAGAGCAGATTTTGTGCGACCTGAAGCTCCATGGCTAGTTCTTGCATTTACATCTGCAACTTGTCAGACATGTTCTGATATTGAGCGCAAAGTTCGAGTGCTCGAAACCAACAATGTTGCAATTCAAATATTGGAATACACAGCGGAGCGAGCACTACATGCTCGCTACAAAATTGATGCGGTTCCTACCGTGTTGATGGCAGATTCCAATGGGGTAGTGCAGGCAAATTTTTTAGGACCAGTATCGGCTACTGATCTGTGGGCCGCGTTGGCGAGGGTGCGCGACTCAATCGTGTAATTGAGTTGACGAATCGTTTGACGTTTCGCCTTCGGTGCGGCGAGTAGGTTGACCGAGACCTTGTTGGACCAGTCGAGAAACCATCGCACCATCAATTGTTTCGTTGTCGAGCAACGACTGAGCAACGAGATCAAGACCTGCACGATGTTTTTCAAGCATTACGCGAGCACGTTTTTCTTGTTCAAGCAAAATGCGACCGATTTCTTCGTCAATCTTGCGTGCTGTCTCATCCGAATATTCACGCCCGCTCGTCATCAAGTCTTCGCCAAGGAAAACTTGTTGTTGACCCGACCAAGCCATTGGGCCAACTGCATCGCTCATGCCCCATTCGCGAACCATTCGGCGCGCGATGCCTGTGGCCTGCTCGAGATCGTTTGCTGCTCCGCTGTTGAGCGAACCAAAAACCATCATTTCGGCAACTCGACCACCCATTGCTTTGCAGATTACGTCTTCGAAAAACTCACGTGAATAGGTGTGTCGCTCTGCCGGCAGAGTCCAGGTGACACCGAGTGCCATGCCACGGGGGAGAATCGTCACTTTGTGCAGTGGATCACTGTGCGGCAAGACGATTGCAAGAACTGCGTGTCCACCCTCGTGATATGCAGTGGCGCGTTTCTCTTCAGCATTGAGCACGAGACTTTCGCGACTTGCACCCAATACAACTCGGTCACGTGCATTCTCGAAGTCAATGCGTTCAATGTGGGTTGAGCCTCGGCGGACTGCAAAGAGCGCAGCCTCGTTGACCAAGTTGGCCAAGTCGGCACCACTCATGCCCGGCGTTGCTTTAGCCATCGTGTCAAGATCGACATCCTGACCCATTCGCTTGCCAACCGAGTGCACCTTGAGAATGGCGAGTCGCTCATCAGATTCTGGCAACGGCACGATGATTTGGCGATCGAAACGACCTGGGCGCAATAGCGCAGCGTCCAAGATGTCTGGGCGGTTAGTTGCAGCTAATACAACGATGCCTTCGGTGGCTTCGAAGCCGTCCATTTCGGCAAGCATTTGATTGAGTGTTTGTTCACGTTCGTCATGTCCGCCGCCCAGACCCGCGCCGCGCTTACGACCGATTGAGTCAATTTCGTCGACAAAAATAATTGCTCGTCCCATCTTTGCGGCTTGCTGGAAGAGGTCGCGCACACGGCTTGCGCCGACACCTACGAACATCTCCATGAAGTCAGAACCAGTGACGGATAAGAAACCAACTCCTGCTTCGCCTGCAACCGCGCGAGCAAACAGTGTCTTGCCAGTTCCCGGAGGCCCTACGAGCAGGATTCCTTTTGGAACGCGTGCACCGATTTCTTTGAAGCGTTCTGGTGTGCGGAGGAAATCAACGACTTCTTTGATCTCTTGTTTGACGCCTTCGTAACCTGCAACATCGGCAAATGTGGTAACTGGTTTGTCAGCATTGAAATTCTTGGCGCGGCTTCTGCCGATCGACATGATGCTTCCTGCTTGACCCATTGCGCGGCGCTGCATCCAGATAAAAAAGCCCATGATCAGCAGGAATGGCAACAAGATTGGAATCAGGCTCGTGAAAAAGTTGCCCTGTGGTGTTGAATAGTCGTAATCAACATTCTTTGATTTGAGCAATTGTTCGTCAGCGTCCGAGAGTGAGACCGCACCAGTTGTGGTGAACGTGTCGCCGTTTGCCAGCTCACCACTGATGGTGTTGGAGAGGTTGTTGATTTTGACCGATGTGACTTGGCCATTTGATACTGCTTCAAGAAACTGGGTGTAGGTGAACTTGGTTGCAGTGGTTGTAGGAATAAATCGCGGCCCAATAATGAGTGCACCTGCGACAGCGATGAGTGCCCACACTGCCCATTTCGGCATCGACTGCCGTTCTTTTCCTGATGGGGTGCCACCTGTTTTTTGTGACTTGCCCGGCATGCCTTTGCGAAGCTGGCGCTGTTGACGCGGCTTTGCAGAATGAGACGGTTTCGACGGTGGAGGAGGGGGTGGCAATTTGCTCATGAGGCAATGATACGGGCACTTGTAGCACTGTTAAACAGTCCCCCAAATTGTGTTTCTGCATGATTATTGTTGTCACATGGCTCGTCACTGTTCTCGTTCTACTTGCTCGCAATCAGCCGTAGTAACGCTGACATATCAATATGGACGGGCATTGGTATGGATTGATGACCTTGCAGTTGATCGCGATCCGCATGCCTATGACCTGTGTCTCCGACACTCGCAACGATTTGTGGTGCCAACCGGTTGGCGTCTTGAAGACCGCCGTGACCGATTCACCATGGTGATACCAAATCGCTTAGCGGGATGACGCAGGCACCTTGGCCACCGCCAAGCGTTGAGCACAAATCTAAACGCTCGCCACTTTCTATCTTTCTTTTGTGGATTGGCTGTTATCTCGCAGCGGTAGTGCTCACCGTCGTGGTGACGTCAAGTGCTGTCAGCGGCACCACCAACACCGCAACCGAAAATCCCACCACATTTGTTGTTGCACTCTCGGCACTTGGGTTGTGGTTGCCCTTTGTTTTTATGTTGCGGTGGGTGGCTCGTCGCGCAGGAACCGATTTTCGCACGTACTTCGGGTTGAGGTTTGCAAAAATCGATTGGTTGGGAATACCTCTGGGAGTTTTTTGTCAGGTCGTCTTGATGAATGTTGTCAACTGGCCATTGAACAAGTGGTGGCCCGAAACGTTTAACCCTGAGCGAATTGAGACTCGTGCGCGCGACTTGGTTGATAACGCGCAAGGAGCATGGTTCATTGTTCTCTTCGTCGTGGTTGTGATTGGTGCACCACTTGTAGAAGAACTGGTCTATCGAGGTTTTATTCAGGGCGGACTACAAACTCGAATTGGTTCAACTTGGGCGTTGATCATTACTTCGGCATGGTTCACCGTTGTCCACATGGAACCAATCGAGTTTCCGGGGCTTTTTGCTTTTGCGATTGTGCTTGGGCTGTGTTACCGACAAACCCAACGTTTGGGTCTTTCGATAACCACTCACTTGGCCTTCAATGCAACGGGATTGTTACTCGTAGCCCTCTCCTAAGATGGTTTCAATATGAACCACGATGACATGAGTGAACGCTCGACCATGTTGCAGCGTTGGTCAAATCAATTTGAATTGAACGCCGATTACTGGAAACGTCTCTCGACGATCATCGTGGTGGGCGCCGCAACAATCTTTTTGCTGCTCACGTTGCACCCGGAACTTATATTCCAAAACAACACTCCAACTGGTGGCGATATGGGTGCGCATGTTTGGGGTCCTGCATTTTTGCGTGATCACTTGCTCAGCAATTTTCGCCTGGCGGGGTGGAGCATGGATTGGTATGCCGGGTTGCCTGTGTATCGCTATTACATGGTGGTTCCAGCGCTGTTCATCGTCGCACTCAATTTTGTGTTGCCATATGGCATTGCAATCAAAGTTGCGGCGGTCATCGGAATTTTGACGTTGCCGTTTTGTGCGTGGCTGTTCGGGAGATTCGCAAGATTCGCATACCCAATCCCTGAGATGTTGGCGATTGCAGCGACGATCTTTTTGTACGACGAAAGCTTTACGATCTACGGCGGAAACATCGCTTCGACAATGGCAGGCGAGTTTTCTTTTTCGATTGCGCTCTCGCTCAGCATTCTGGGTTTCGCACTGGTGGCTCGCGGATTGGATTCTGGAAAATACTTAGCGGCTGGGTCAATCGTCGTTGCATTGTCGGCACTCAGCCATGGCATTGTGTTGCTGTTTGTGTTTGGTGGCGTTGCATTGATGTTGCTGTTTTGGATTCAGCCCAAATTGGACGGGATGAGGGACAACGAATCAGTTATTTTTGGCGTCAAGGTCATTGTTCTTGCGGTGCTGCTATCGGCCTTTTGGGTGATTCCGTTCGTCACAAGTCATGCATACATGACCGATATGAAATACGAGCCACGACCAAGTGGTTCGAGCGATTCATTTTCGAGCATGTACTTTCCACTCAGTACAACCTGGGACTTCATCATCATGTCGCTCGCACTGGTCGGTGCGCTCAGCCAATTCGTTCGACGTCAGAAGATCGGTATGTGGATGGGTGTCTACTGCGCGATACTCGCTGCGGGGGTGTATTTCGCTCGTGGAGGTTTGCCGGTAATCGGCCTGCTGTGGAACCCGCGTATTTTGCCGTTCTTTTACCTGCTGCGCTACTTTCTGTTCGCAATTGGTTTATATGAGGTTGCTGCGTTTGCGGCACGTGTGTTGTCATTCGAGCGGGTGGCGCGACAAGCTCTCTCGCAGGAGCAGGCAACCGACACGTTGCAGATTGCGCACTTGTCTTCGTCTCGCACCAAAGTCTCTTTCAACCTTGGTGTATTGACGTCATTTGTTGTCGCCACTTTATTGGTGATCGGATTTCGCTTTCAAGAATTGCCGTTTGGAAGCGTGCAAACCAATGCCGATGGCAAATCTGAGTATGTCTGGGGTCCAATTCGTGGAGCCTCATCTAACGATGGATTTGTGGATGGCTGGGCTCGTTGGAATTTCACCGGCTACGAGGGCAAGTCGGCGTATGGCGAATACCACGATGTAGTAACGACGATGAAGTCATTGGGCGCAGATCCATCTCAAGGATGTGGCAGGGCCGTATGGGAGAACAATGGCGAGCTAAATAAATATGGAACAACAATGGGGTTGATGCTCCTGCCATTTTGGACGGACGGATGCATCGGTTCGATGGAAGGTTTGTTTTTTGAGGCTGCGGGCACGACTCCGTACCACTTCATCACCGCAGCAGCGATGTCGAAACAGAGCAGCAACCCGGTGCGCGAGTTGCGTTACGACAATAACGACGCAGCAAAAGGTGTCGGCTACATGCGAGCGCTCGGTGTCAAGTACTTCATGGGTTTTACGCCAGAGGCAGTAGCTGCAGCATCTGAACAGCCAGGCCTTGTGAAAGTTGCGCAGTCTGGACCGTGGGTGATCTTTCGGGTAACTGAAAGTGATTTGGTCGTTCCCCTCAAAGTGCAACCCGTAGTTGTTTCGATGGAAAGTGGAGATCCGCGAGAGCGCTGGCTCGAAATTGGAACCAGTTGGTTTCAGCATGCCGATGAGTGGGCGGCACTTCCAGCCGATGCCGGTCCACCAGAGTGGCAACGAGTCGACGCCAAAATTGATCTCACTCGTCGTGAAGGCGAGCCAGGTGCATCGGGTCGGCGCGTTGACATCGTGACCCCTGGTCAAGTTATAGAACCCGTCGCATTGCCTCCAGTGGTGGTGAGCAATGTTGTCCAGGATCAAAGCGAAGTGTCGTTTAGTGTCGACGAAATTGGTGTGCCGGTATTGGTACGCGTGAGTTATTTTCCAAACTGGAAAGTTGACGGAGCGAATGGTCCCTACCGCGTTGCACCAAACATGATGGTGGTGATACCCACGAGCAACACTGTGAAGTTGCATTACGGCTCTACGTCTCGCGATTACATGGCGTATCTATTGACATTCATCGGTATTGGAATACTTGTGCGTAGGCGACGCAAAATGAGAAGAGAATTTCAGTAGCCTTTCATCTCGTGCCAGATCTCAACGCAATTGTTAAGGCTTATGACATTCGAGGAATTGTGCCCGAACAGTTGGATGCATCAGCTGCATACGCGTTTGGCGTGGCTTTTGCCAAATTCACAAATGCGAGCGCCATTGTCGTTGCGCACGACATGCGACCAAGCGGACCAGAACTTGTAGATGCGTTTCAGCGTGGAGCACTTGCACACGGTGTAGATGTCACCAACGTTGGGCTTGCTTCAAGCGACTTGTTGTATTACGCATCGGGCAAATTCGACATGCCAGGGGCAATGTTCACTGCCTCACATAACCCTGCTCAGTACAACGGCATCAAGTGCTGTCTTGCCGGCGCCCGCTCAATCGGTATTGACAATGGTTTGCGCGAAATGCTTGTGACTGCAACTGCTGTGTTGGATGGCAAGGAGCCAGCGCCTGCAAGCAAGGCTGGAACACTCAGCCATATCAACTTGCTTTCCGAGTTCGTTGACCACGTTGTCAGATTTATTCAG
>CANGZK010000011.1 GCA_947458565.1 Acidimicrobiaceae bacterium | reverse complement strand
CGATTTGCTGAATGCTGATGATGAAAAGCGTCTTGGCCGAGCCATTAAGGATGGTCTTGAGGCTGATGCCCAGTTGAAGCGAGGAATCGGCACTCTTGGTGTGCGTGACAGGCGAGCACTGCAACGAACTGTTACTGAAGGCGTCAAAGCCAAAGAGCACATGGTGAGAGCCAACTTGCGGCTTGTGGTTTCAATCGCACGTCGGTATGACCGCAAAGAGTTGCAACTTGCCGACTTGATTCAAGAAGGCAACATCGGCCTGATGCATGCGGCCGACAAGTACGACTACGAAAAAGGTTTCAAGTTCTCAACTTATGCGACGTGGTGGATCCGTCAGTCGATGACGCGTGCAATGGCGGACCAAGGTCGCAATATTCGAATCCCTGGTCACATGATGGAGATCGTAAATCGTGTGCATCGTGCCGAACGCGAACTTGCTGCAGAGCTTGAGCGGGACCCAACACCAGATGAAGTTGCGGTGCGCACGCAGATGACTGTTGAAAAACTATTAGATGTGATGCAACTGGCACTGTCAACGACAAGTCTCGATGCCCCGGTTGGCAGCGACTCAGATGACCTGACGGTCGGTGACACAATCGCGAGTGGCGATGCGACCAATGATCCAAGCGAGTCGACCGAGCGGCGTCAACTTGGGGAAGCAGTAGAGCGAACTCTGAGCGATTTGCCAGAGCGCGACCAAGATATCGTGTCGATGCGTTTTGGGATCGGAAAATATGCCGGTCAGCCACATACGTTGGAAGATGTGGCAAAGAAAATGAATGTGACTCGTGAGCGAGTGCGCCAGATTGAGCAAAAGACGTTGGCCAGATTGCGCCATCCGCACAACAGCGCCAACCTGCGCGCTTTTCTTGACGACAACTAGTCTGTAGGGATGAGTTCGGTATCACCAACTGGCGTTGCTCGCAGCCGAGCCACCGATGTCAAGGTGGTGACGGTAAACGCCGAGGGACGATCGGGCTCGAAGCCAGATTTTGTGGTTACCGAGGAGCCGATGGAGATCAGGGTGGGAGCACCCGGCCAAGAACCTGAATCAGTTTCGGTCACGATGCGCACACCTGGCCACGACTTTGAACTTGCTGTCGGCTTTTTGTTTACCGAGGGCATGATCGCTACGCCTGGCGATGTCGCAACAGTGAAGTATTGCGAACTCAACGGCGAAGAAGAGCAAAAATACAACATTGTTACTGTTGGTCTCACTCGCGCATTCGACATGGCGCTCGCACGACGAGCAATGGTGACCTCATCGAGTTGCGGCATCTGTGGCACCGAATCACTTGATCAATTGTTGACATGCACCACCCCCGTAGATCGCGAATCTGGTCCAACATTGACAACATCAGTGTTGATCGGGTTGCCAGATGCCGTACGCAAGGTGCAGCCGACATTTGATCGAACTGGTGGATTGCATGCAGCGGCTTTGTTTGACGCCAAGGGAAAAATGAAAGTAGTTCGAGAAGACATCGGTCGGCACAACGCAGTTGACAAGGTGATTGGTCACTGTGTGCTCGATAAGTCGGTGCCGCTCACCCAATACGGCTTGTTTTGTAGTGGGCGATTGTCATTTGAGATTATTCAAAAAGCCGCAATGGCGCGCGTTGCGCTGATCGCTGCAGTTGGAGCGCCTTCAAGCCTTGCTGTGCAAACAGCAGATGCATTTGGGATCACGTTGATCGGATTTTTGCGCGATGGCAAGGCAAATATTTATACGCACGATCACCGCGTGCAGATGTAACTCTACGAAAAAGTTGCTTGAGCGCTTGCTGTTTGCTGCAAAACCTGTTCATTGAGTGTGATGCCAAGTCCTGGTTCGTCTGAAAGGTGAATCCAGCCTTCACCGTCTGCTTCGATTGTGTTGGTGAGCATGTAGTCGCGTCGTTCGGTCGTCCACTCTGGCGGATCAAATGGAAACTCGATAAACGGTGCACCGACAGTACCTGCTGTGACGTGTAAGTTACCCATCACGCCAATGCCGGTGCCCCATGTGTGAGGGGTAAATATCTTTCCTGCTGCGGCAACTTCGTGCGCAAACTTGGCTAAACCAGTGATGCCTTGTGTACACACAACATCTGGTTGAAACACATCGAAGCAACCGCGCTGTAGTAGTTCACGAAATTCGTATGGCTCACGGGTCAGTTCGCCACCCGCAATGCGAATCTTGACGCGATTGTGCAGCTCGGTCATGCCGTCGTAGTCGCCACGGTGCAGGGGTTCTTCCATCCAGTACACGCCATTGTCCTCAAGTACCTTTGCTACGTCTGTTGCATGATCAACGGTCCAGGGGGCTGCGATATCCCACGGCATTCTCCAACCCTGATTGCAGTCGACCATTAACTCGAGTGATGAGCCCAGATCGTCGCGAATTGCTTTAACAACGGCAAGGTCATCATCCAATTTGGTTCGACCAAAACGTACCTTGAGAGCAGGGAAACCAAGATCACGGGCTTGGCGCGCAACGGTGACCATGTCGGCGATTGGGCGGTGCACACCAGACGATGCATACGCGCGAATTTTCTTGCTGAACCCGCCGAGCATTTTCCAGACTGGTTCGCCGTTGATTTTTCCGATCAGATCCCACAGTGCGAGGTCGAGCGGCCATGGGCGTCCTGCATGAAACTCGATATTTGCAAGTACTGCAGCATGTCGGTCGATGTTGGTTGGGTCTTGACCTATGAAATACTTCTGATAGTCGCTAAACCCATACATCGAATCGCCAGAACCGATGCCGCATCTGCCTGCATCGTCAAACACGCGCACGATCGTGGCGGGGAAGTGCGTGCGCGGAACCGTGTCCCAGGATGCAGGGAATGGTGGATCTAACGGCAGTCGATGGTGTGTGATCTCGATGCGTGTGATCGTGCTCATGGGGTTGAGACTTAGGCGCGCATGCGTGAGCCGCTTGGATCGAGCACGGGCTCGAGTTGCAAGTGGGCTGGGCGCATATTGCCGATGATCTCAATCTCGAAGCCAGTCGTACCCTCTACGGCTAATGCAGCAGGGATGTAACCAAGGGCAAGCGAGACACCCGAGTAATGGGCATAGCCACCAGATGTGATCCAGCCAACAACTTCTCCGTTGTGGAATACCGGTTCGTCACCGAGCACGTCTGCAGGGCGAGTCTCATCCACGTCAACTTTGAACATCACAAGTTTGCGTGCAGGACCAGTCTTCATCTCGGCTTCAACAGCTGCTCGACCGATGAACTCGTGGTCGAATTTCATCGCACGCTCCATTCCGGACTCGAGTGGTGTGTAGATAGGGCGGAACTCGCGATACCAAGTACCAAAGTTCTTTTCGAGTCGCATCGTGATGAGCGCTCGGAATCCGAACATTCGCATGTCAAATTCCTTGCCCGCATCCCAGATGAGGTCAAACAAGTAGCGCTGATACTCGGGAGCAATCCAGATCTCGTAACCCAAATCACCCGTGTATGTCATGCGTGACAGCCACACTGGCGCCATGCCGATGTTGACGCGACGGAATGACATGAACGGGAAGTCTTTGGTTGCGAGTGACGTGTCGGTCAGTTTTTGCAGAACATCGCGTGAGCGAGGGCCAGCAACGGTGAGACCGACCATCGAAAGTGCGAGTGTTTCGAATCGAATTGGCGATCCCTCTGGCAAGTGAGCCAAGAACCAACGTGGGTGATGCACTTCTGCTGCTTGCGAACCGAACAAGAAGAACTCTTCTTCGCCGATGCGCGACACCGAGAACTCACCTTCGATACGACCCTGCGGGTTGAGCATCGCAGTAAGCACTGTGCGGCCAATCTTCGGCAACGCATTAGTGAACAGCCCTTGCAGCCATGCAGCAGAACCTGGGCCACTTACTTTGTACTTGGCAAAGTTGGAAGCTTCGGAGAAGCCGACGCGCTCGCGAACGGCGCGGGATTCTTCGCCCACGTTTTTGAACGCACTCGAGCGATAGAACGTCACTTCTTCGACAGGTTCTTTGCCCTTGTCCTGGAACCACAGTGGGTGTTCGAGACCGAAACCAACACCCATCACGGCGTTGTGTTCGAGCAGGCGATCGTAGATCGGTGTGGTGAGCAACGGACGTGCTGCTGCTAGTTCTTCGTTAGGGAAGGTGATGCGGAAGCGACGCGAATAGTTTTCGCGCACCTTTGCGTGTGTGTAGGCAAGCGTTGCGTAGTCACCGTAGCGAGCAACGTCCATGCCCCAAATATCTGCACCTGGGTCACCATTGACCATCCAGTTGGCAAGCGATAGACCAACGCCGCCGCCTTGCGATAATCCGGCCATAACACCACATGCTGACCACATGCCGCGCATTCCGCGGATCGGACCAACAAGCGGGTTGCCGTCTGGCGAGAAAGTGAATGGACCGTTGACAAACTTCTTGATGCCTGCACGGCCAACGGCAGGGAAGTGAGCAAACCCACGCTCGAGCTCTGGTGCAATGCGCTCTAAGTCATGCGGCAACAACTGGAACACAAAATCCCACGGTGTTTCTTTTGCTGCCCACGGACGGTTCTCTTGTTCGTATGTTCCGAGCAAAATGCTTTGACCTTCTTGACGTGCATAAATTTCGCCAGCGAAGTCGATGATGTGTGGCAACTCGCGACCCATCGTCTTGTTGTATTCAATAACTTCGTCCATCGGCTCGGTCATGAGGTAGTGGTGTTCCATCGCCAACACTGGCAATTCAAGACCACACATGCGCCCAACTTCTCGCGCCCACAAACCACCGGCGTTGACTACATGTTCGGCATGAATGGTGTGGTCTTTGTCGGTGATGACATCCCATGTTCCGTCTGGGCGGTGGTTAAGCCCGGTCACCCAAGTGTCGGTGTACACCTCGGCGCCACGGTTTTTCGCACAGATTGCGTATGCATGCGTCACGCCGTATGGGTCAACTGAGCCTTCGTCTTCGTCATACAAAGCACCAACGAAATACTTCTCTTCAAGCAGCGGGTTGAGTGCCTTTGCTTCCTTCATTGACAACATTTCCATGTGCATGCCCAAATAGCGGCCACGAGCCTGTGCCATGCGCAAGAAGTCAAGACGCTCTGGTGTATCGGCAAGCATGAGTCCACCTGGCAAGTGAATGCCGCAGTTTTGGCCAGATTCTTTTTCGATCTCTTTGTACAAGTTGACGGTGTACTGCTGCAAGCGAGCAACGTTTGGGTCGCCGTTCAGTGTGTGCATTCCACCAGCCGCGTGCCATGTCGAACCAGCCGTGAGTTGCTTGCGCTCGACGAGCACTACATCTGTCCAACCTGCCTTCGTGAGGTGGTACAACACTGAGGCGCCTACGACGCCGCCACCGATTACTACAACGCGTGCTGATGATTTCATAGTTGCTTTCCTTGTCTTGTGCTAAAAATCTGTTGCTAAAAATCTGTACTTAGAAGTCGGTTGCTACGCCACCCTCGGCGAGTCGGCGGGCTCTAAATGCATCGAGCTCTTCAATGACTGCTGGGTCCATCGCGGGTTTCTCGTAGCCATCGAGGTATGCCTGGGCCATTTGACGCGCCTTTTGGTCAGTGGTTGGCTTGCCAGCCTCTTCCCACGACTCGTAGTTGCGCCAGTCGGAAAGGATTGGCTTGTAAAACGCATCACGGAAACGATCCTGTGTGTGTTGCACTCCAAAGTAGTGACCGCCTGGACCAACTTGTCCGATGGCTTCGTGCGCAAGAGTTGCTTCATCAACAACGATCGGCTCGAGGTATGCGGCAACCATTGCCAAGAGGTCGGCATCAAGCACAAACTTTTCGAGCGAGGCGTGAAGGCCGCCTTCCATCCAGCCAGCACCGTGCATCAATACGTTGACACCGCCCTGGATTGCTCCCCACAATGAGAAAACGCTTTCGTATGCAGCCTGTGCATCAAGTGCGTTTGCTGCACATACGTTGCTCGAGCGGTATGGCACGTTGTAACGGCGCGCAAGTTGTCCGCCTGCCATTGCGGTTCGCATGTATTCAGGTGTTCCAAATGCTGGAGCACCAGACTGCATGTCGACGTTCGAAGTAAATCCACCGTAAGCAACTGGCGCACCTGGTCGTACAAGTTGCGTGAAAACCATGCCAGCAAGTGCCTCGGCATTTTGCTGGGCGAGTGCGCCAGCAAGAGTGATCGGTGCCATTGCTCCGGCCAATGTGAACGGCGTAATGATGATGATCTGGTTGCGCGACGAAAACTCCATAATGCCTTGCAGCATCGGGATGTCGAGTCGCAGTGGTGATGAAGAGTTGATGATCGAGAACACTGATGGTTCTTTGTCAAGTTGCTCTGGCGAAACTTGACGAGCGATGCGTGACATCTCGAGCACGTCTTGGTTGCGTTGACGGCCAAGGCTGTAACAGTGGATTGCCTTGTCGGTCATTGTGAGCATGTCGTACGAACATTCGATGTGGCGAATTGATGCATGCAAGTCGACTGGCTCAACTGGGTATCCAGCGGTGAAGTGCACAATGTTGAACATCTGTGTCAGTTTCAGAAGATCTTGGAAGTTTTGGCGATTGCCGGCATGACGGGTGCCGTCGAGTTCCATAAAGTTTGGTGGGCTTGCCACCGAACCAAACGCCATCCAATTGCCACCAATGTTGAGTGTGTGGTCTGGGTTTCGTGCGTGGAGCTTGAATTCGCTTGGGCAAGTCTTGATCGTTTCAAGCACCATTTCTGGGTCGAAGCGCACGCGGTTGTCGGTAATTTTTGCGCCGGCTTTGGCAAGCAGGTCGCGGGCTTCGGGCAACAAGAAGTCCATGCCGTAGTCGGACAAGATGCGCAATGACGCTAAGTGGATGCTCTCAAGTTCATCATCGCTCACCACTTTGGTGGGCTCGTAGTTCATGCGTGGTTGGCGAAACGGTTTCTGCTCAGGAAGCAGTGAACGAGGGCCTGCAGCTTGTCGTTCGCGGCCGCGACGACGTGGACCTCCAGCTTCAACTTCAGGCACGGTTATCTCTCCAAACGCATGAATTCCAATAGGGCTAAGAGAAATAGGCTAGTCCTCAAGACTTGGATAGCGATAATTAAAGCCGCTATTTGCTGGCTAATGCCTTTGTGAAACAAGAGCGTCAGTGGCTATTGACCCCGACGACGACGAATTTCTTCAGAAATAGCAGGCACAACCTTGTGAAGGTCACCGATGACTGCGTAGCCCGCCTTGGTCACAATGTTTGCTTCGCGATCGGTATTGATTGCCAAAATGTTTTTGGAGGCCATGGCGCCAACCCAGTGCTGAATAGCACCTGAAATACCGCAGGCAATATAAATCTCGGGTGCAATACGGGTGCCGGTTTGGCCCACCTGATCGGTGTGATTACGCCAGCCATTGTTGGTGACTGCTCGCGAGCAACCGACGATTCCGCCTAGTAGACCTGCCAATTCTTCGAGCGGGCCAAATGCTTCTGCAGATCCAACGCCTCGTCCACCGCTCACAACAACTGGAGAAGTTGCAAGTGTGACACCAGCAACACGCTCGACTCTGTCGCGTACGAATGAATGCATCACTGATGGGTCCAATTCAACATCGACAACTGCAACATTGGCTGTTGTCGGTGCTTCGACGGGTTCAACAGTGTGGTTGGCGAGCGTGACGAGTTTGATTGATGCATCAAGCTGCGCGTTTTCGAGCAGTGATCCACCCCAGCGTGCACGCGTCATGCGCAACGGTTGCGAACCATCGAACGCAGCGTCAAATTCGATGCAGTTCATGGATGCTGGCAGATCAAGTCGTGCAGCAACTTGCGCGATCACTTCGTGTCCGCTATCTGTGCCACATCCGATAACAACTTGAGGTGCAGATTTGCGCACAACTTGTGCAACTGACTCGCCCCATGCTTCAGGACCAAAATCGACAAGCGCTGCGTGGTGTGCTTGATGGACAGTCGTTGCACCATAAGCCGAGATTGCATCGCTCAGTGCATCTGCATTTGCGCCGACGGTTACTGCTTCCATCGTTGTGTTGATCTGTTTGGCGAGATTGCGACCAGCAGTGAGTGCTCCCAGTGACGCTGGAGTCATTGTGCCGCGGTCGTGCTCAACTACTACGAGCACGCTCATTTGAAAACTCCGAGCTCGACGAGCAAGTCGACAACTGCCGACGCGGCCTCTGGGCCAGTTCCAAGAATCTGTGTGTTGCTCACGCGCTCTGGTGGGCGCTGCAACTGGATCATCTGTAGTCCACCGGCTTCGGCAGAAATCACGGTGCGCTGGATCTCAACTTTTTTGGAAGCGAGGCGACCTTTCATCGTTGGGTATCGAGGAAGGTTGATACCTTCACGCACACCTATGCACGCAGGAAGTGGCAGTTTGTAAAGCTCTTGGCCGGCATCAGATTCGCGACGAATTGTCGCAACACCGTCTGCGATGTCGATGCCTTTTGCACCGTTCACCATTGGTCGCCCAAGTTTTACGGCTGCACGTACACCGACTTGGTATCCACACGAGTCGGCTGATTCGTTGCCGAACAAGACGAGATCAAATGTGCCGTTCGCAGCTTCAAGCGCAGTGATGGCAGAACTAATGGCAGTTGCGGTTCGCTGTGCATCCCAATCCATTCCTTCAATTGGAATCAAAACGGCCTTGACTGCACCGACGCTTGCTGCAGTGCGCAGTTGCTCTTCGGCTAGGACATCACCAAGGGTGAGCACGGTGACTTCGCCGCCGTGTTTCTCGACAAGTTGAACGGCGGCTTCAACGGCACACTCTTCGTGTGGGCTGACAGTGAAGCCGAGAAATGCGGTGTCAACTTGCTGACCATCTTCGGTGATGTTGATGCGCGCACCAGGTGCTGGCACACGTTTGACACAGACAAGAATGTTCATGGCCTGAGAAGAGTTTCTAGCTCTTCATCCGTGCATCGGTTGGGTCGAACAATGGTTGCGAACCAACACGTGCAACGCGCACTGGATACATCTCGTTCATGTACATCACGCGCAGTTCGTTGCCTTCGACGGCGTGTTCTGGTGTGAGGTAAGCGAGCAACAAGTATTTGCCAAGTGAAGGTGCTGCACCAGCAGTGGTCACGCGCGAAACGCGACCTTTTGTGTCAACGATGCGTTCTCCATCTTTGGTCAAAATTGGTTCGTTGCCACCGGTTGGGTAGCGCTTGATGCCCGACTTGCTGGTGTTATCGATCATTTCGAGTGTGCACATGATGGCAGCAGGTTTTTCGTCGCGTGCCTTCATGTACTCGGCCTTGCCGATGAAGTCTGCGGACTTCACTTTGGCACGGTTGAGACCAGCTTCCATTGGGTTGTATTCGCTCTCAAGCTCTGCGCCCATGAGGCGGTATCCCTTTTCGATGCGACCGGTTACGGCGTAGACGCCCATGCCTACAGGAATGATTTCAAATTCCTTACCAGCTTCTGCGATTGAATCCCAGAGGCGAAGACCGTGCTCCATCTTGGTGTAGATCTCCCAGCCGTTTTCGCCAACATACGAAATGCGGAACATGGTTGCAGGAACACCATCGATCAGAACTTCACGAACGGAACCGTATGGGAAGTTTGCTTGGCTGACATCGAACGGAACCAACTTGCCTTCGGCGTTGATGTTTTGTGTTGCCTTCGCCATTGTCTTTTCTGCATTTGGGCCCCACACGCCAATTGTGCACAAAGCACTTGACATGTCGGTGAAGGTCACTGATCCGTCTTGTGGCATGTACTTGGTGAACCAGTACTTGTCACGGCCACCATCGAATGCACCGGTGATCACGCGGAAATGATTTGCGCCAAGACGCATGATCGTTAAGTCACCGCGGAAACCGCCACCTTGGGTGAGCAGTGGTGTGTAGACCGAACGGCCAACAGGAACATCGACGTTGTTGACACACATGTATTGCAAGAACGCCATAGTGCCAGGGCCGGTGAAATCGAACTCATTGAATGCGGTGAGGTCGACCATGCCAACCGATTCGCGCATTTGCAAGTGCTCTGCGTTGGTGATTGGTGACCACCAGCGTGCATCCCACTCGCTTGGGCGTGTCTCACACTGTCCCTTGAACTTGTCCATCAACTTGGCGTTCGAAGCAAACCACTGTGGGCGCTCCCAGCCACGGGCGTCAAAGAACGTTGCGCCTGCTGCTTCTTCGCGTGGGAAGAAAGGGCTACGTCGCATGTTGCGCTGCGTGCCCCATTGTTCGCGTGGGTGAACGATGCCGTATGTCTTGTTGAAGTGCTCATCGCAACGCGCATAGATGTGGTGGTCTGTTTTTTCATGCGCATAAAAGCGGCTGATGTCTGACGAGTGCGGGTCGCACAAATGTGGGTACCCATATGTCATCCACTCGGCAACGAGTTGTGCAATTCCAGGACCTTCTTTGATCCATACTGCAGCTGCAGACCACAAGTTGCGCACTTCAACGGTCTCGCCAAGTACTGGCATCGCATCTGGTGTGAGCGACAAGAGACCATTGATTGCGTACTTGATTTCAGCATCGCCAAGCATTTCCATCAATTCAATTGCTTGTTCCATCTGTGGATCAAAGTCGTCTTGAGTAAGCGGCAACTCGGTAGGCGATAGCGCTGATGCTTCATTCGATGGAATGTCATCTGGATGCATGAAGATTGCACGGTGGGCGTATGAACCAACTTCCATTGACCCTGCTGCCTGACGCTCGTAACAGAATGTGTCCATGTCACGGATGATTGGGTAAGCAAGTTCTTTGTTGGACTGTTGCAAAATGTCAATTGGGCCAACGTCGGCCATTTGGTGAACGGCTGGCGTTAGTGGAATGTTTGCGCCTGCCATTGCAGCGATACGTGGGCTCCACACACCGCAAGCCACGACAACGAACTCGGCTTCGATGCGACCTTTGTTCGTCACGACGGCTTTGATGGTGCCATTTTCTACTTCTAGGTCGAGCACTTCGGTGTTTGCAAACACTTGTAGGTTGCCTGCTGCAACAGCGCTCTCGCGCATGAGTGTTCCGGTTTGCAACGAGTCAACAACTGAAACGCTTGGGGTATAAAAACCACCGAGCAAAATCTTTTCATTGATGAATGGCACGAGCTCTTTGATCTCTGCAGGGGTGAGCAATTTCGAATCGATACCCCATGACTTGGCTGAAGTCATGCGACGATTGAATTCCTCAAGACGTTCTGGGGTGCGAGCAACTTCGATGCCGCCACATGTGTTGTTCATGCCCATTTCGATGTATTGCTGCTGTGATGCAAGTGTCAGCATCGCCATTTCTTTGTTGTGGTCGGTGGGGAAGATGAAGTTGGATGCGTGACCTGTCGAACCACCTGGGTTGGGGAGCGGACCCTTGTCGATCTGGACCATGTCGGTCCAGCCCAACTTGGAGAGGTGACCTACGAGGCAGTTGCCTACGATTCCGGCACCGATTACGACGCACTTTGCACGGGTTGGAAACTGACTCATGTGGAAACCCCCAAGATCGACTCACTGTACGAGATCCGTAGTATATCACCGCTATATCACGGGTAAAAAATCGGGTAGTCTCATAGGTAATGAGTATTTCATTGAGTCAGCAGGCCTACCTGCAGATCCGCGACAAGATCGTGCGCCTGCAACTGGCGCCCGGCGACGTGATCAGGGAAGACGTCTTGCAAGCCGAACTTGGCATTGGCCGCACCCCAATTCGTGAGGCATTGCAGAGGTTGGCTCGCGACCAATTTGTGACTGTTATTCCACGCCGAGGAATGTTGGTGTCGCCGATCGATGTGATGGAACTTTCGATGCTCTATGAGACCCGCGCAATTTTGGAGCCGTACGCCATGCGCCTCGCTGCAGTGCGCGGCAAGCAGGAACACTGGGATGCAATGGCGGCTGCGCTTGAAAGTTCACGACGACCAAATGTGAGCAATAGTGACTTGATGCGCATTGACCGCAGGTGTCACGAGATTGTGTGGGAGGCCGCCAATAATCGTTTTCTCACCGACACGCTCGACATGATGTATGCGCAAAGTGATCGGCTGTGGCATCTCTACATCGCCGATGTGGAAGACATGCGCCATGCACTTGAAGAGCACACCGAGATGTATCAGGCACTGAGTGCGGGTGATGGCGATCTGGCAGCGAAGCTTGCAGAAGCACACGTGCGCGCATTTGATGAAGAAATGAGCTTGGCTGTGCGCAAGAATCTTGGTTCGCCGCTTAACTAATTTTTATTGCGTGCTGAGGCTCGCTCGAAACTCACCTTCGCGCATCTTTTGCTTAATCTCTGCAGGCGGCTCATCCAGCCTCTCAACAACAACCGAGTGAATTTTTGCTGTGCAATTGAAACCATGTGGGTATGGCCCAACGGGTGAACCAGTGTCAACACCAACGTCAAAGGTTTCGCCACTCATTGAATAGACAAGTGGAACCGTTTTGTCAATCCGAGCAGAGCCAACGTTCACGTTGTCAACAAAAAGAGTGATGTCACCACCTGCACCAAATCCACCGTCGTATGCAAATGCTGCAACGATCTGGTGTTTGCCAGCAGCGAGTGGAGTGTTGCTTGCAACAGAGGTGTGCTCGTGGCCAAACCAGTTGTAGTGGAAAGTTGGACGACTCTGCTCATCGAGATACAACGACCAACCGGCCATGTTGCCACCCTGGCACACGATCACGCCATGAGGGCTGATTGTTGAAGTATCTATTTCAATTTCGATGTTTGCGGTAATTCGAAATGAACAGTTTTTGATGTTGATCACAGAAGACTCTGGCATACGCACATGTGCCGGTGTGTAAGTCATTGATGTCAAGCCATCTAGTGAATGCGGCACCGAGAAATCACCATGTCGTGGTGATCCTGGATCGCGCAATGGATAGATGCCGTAATCAATTGCGTGTTGATGAAAGAGGGCCTGCAGCTCGGCAAGTTTTTCTGGTTTTTGCTTTGCCAGGTCAACTGCTTGCGAGAAGTCTTCGGCAATGTTGTACAGCTCCCACACTTCTTGGGGTCCATCAAATTCATAACCCTGCAATCTGATCCACGGCAGTCGACCATGGAAGCACGAAGCCATCCAGCCATCTGCGTAAATAGCTCGATTGCCGAGAATCTCAAAATATTGACTTGTGTGGGTGCTCGGAGCATCAGCAGAATCAAACGAATACGCCATTGATGTGCCGTGTAACGGCATTTGTTCGATGCCATTTACGTGTGTCGGTGGTGTAATGCCGGCAATGTCATAGATAGTGGGCACGATGTCGATGACGTGGTGGAATTGCGTGCGCAAACCACCTTTGTCGGCAATCTTTTTAGGCCACGAAAGCGCCATCGCGTTTCGTGTGCCGCCGAAGTGTGAAGCAACTTGCTTCATCCACTGAAACGGAGAGTCGAGTGCCCATGCCCAGCCGACGTTGAAATGGTTTTCACATTTGTCTGTACCAAAGTCATCCATGTGGTCAAGCAACCATTCGGGATCTTCGGGAACTCCGTTCTGAAACGATGGGGCACTCCAAGCTCCATGAATCGTGCCCTCGGCAGATGCACCATTGTCGCCAGTGATATAGATGACAAGAGTGTTGTCGGCAATGCCCATGTCTTCTAGCGAGTCGATGACGCGCGCAATTTGTGCGTCGGTATGCGCGAGAAATCCGGCAAATGTTTCCATTAATCGTCGCGCAACTGGTTTGTAACGGTCGGGGTAGTCAGCCCAAGCGGGCACTTGCTCTGGACGCTTGGTGAGCGTGGTGTTTTGGGGAATCACGCCAAGTTTCAACTGGCGTTCGTAAATCATGTCGCGTAGAGAGTCCCAGCCATCGTCAAATTGGCCTTTAAATTTGTCGATCCATTCGCGCGAGACATGATGTGGTGCGTGCACCGCAGGCGTAGAGAAGTAACAAAAGAATGGACGATTTGGTGTGGACGCGTGTTGGCGTTGCATCCAAGTGATTGCTTGATCAGCCAAATCTTCGGTGAGGTGGTAGCCAGGTTTGCCAACGTGCGGAGCGATTGGTGTTGTCTGGTCGTATACGGGTGGTTCCCATTGCGAAGACTCTGCACCCATGATTCCGTAGAAGCGATCAAAACCCAAGCCTGTTGGCCAGCGATCAAAAGGGCCTGCAGGGCTTTGCTCCCACGAAGGCGCAAGGTGCCATTTGCCAAAACACGAAGTTGAGTAACCAGACATGCGCAGTACTTGTGCAACAGTTGCCGACTCTGGTGGTATTGCGCTGTCGTATCCAGGGAATGAGTTGGCGATTTCGGTGATGCCACCCATGTGCACGCTGTGATGATTGCGTCCTGTTAATAATGCAGCGCGAGTAGGCGAGCAAAGTGCAGTGGTGTGAAATTGGTTGTAGCGCAAACCGGTTGTTGCAATCTTGTCGAGTCCTGGCGTCGTTACAGGTCCACCAAAGTTTCCAAACGAACCGAAGCCGACGTCGTCGAGCATGATTAGCAAAATGTTGGGAGCACCGTCAGGCGCGGTTTGCGCATTGAGCTTTTGCGGCGTTGAGTCTGTGATGATTCGGGAGATATCTCCACCAAATTCAGGCGTCGACTTTGGAAGTTTCTGTGTCACGACTGCAAACCAACTACATCAAAACAAGCGAGAGCGAGCAATACCTCTGTTGCATTGCCTTCGATCTGCAATGCCGAAGTTGTGATTGCTTGTGACAGCATTGTGGTTCCACTCAAGATCTCGGCCCATACCGCTAATTCGCACGTAATCGAATGGTTGGTATTTGAGCCATCGGTGGGGACGGCCACGCTATTGCGAAT
>CANGZK010000010.1 GCA_947458565.1 Acidimicrobiaceae bacterium | reverse complement strand
TAGCTGTAATAGCCAGAACACATAAACAAGTAGTTACAACTCATCTGCACTGTTTCGTTTGTGTCTTTGCGTGTTGCGGTGATTGTCCATCGTGCATCGATGCTTGACCACTCAGCCTTGGTTACTAAATGTTTAAACCTGATGTGCTTCTCTATTCCAAATTGCGTCGTTGTCTCACGCACATACTGCAAAATTGAAGGACCATCAGCTATCGACTTAGCCTCAGTCCATGGTTTAAATCTGTAACCAAGCGTGTGCATGTCGCTGTCCGAGCGAACGCCTGGGTAACGAAACAAATCCCATGTGCCACCCAATGTGTCACGACCTTCAAGAATCACGTAGCTACGGTCGGGGCTCATCGTTTGCAAGTGATACGCGGCGCTCACTCCAGTGAGGCCTGCACCAACAACGATGACGTCAACATGTTCCATAGGCATTGACATCACCCTAATCTCTCCTGTATTTCAACGGCGAGGCGAGTAGTTGCTACTTTTCTTCAGCAGGTTGAGCCGATAAACTGAAAGTTCCTTCGCGGGTGTAGCTCAATGGCTAGAGTCCGAGTTTTCCAAACTCGTTATGCGGGTTCGATCCCCGTCACCCGCTCTCAGTGGCAGTACCAGTCGGTTTAATAACGCAACCGTCATATTGAAGATGGCGGCTGAAGTGAGTGCAGTGCTTACACCAAATGTGGATGCACCTAGACCCCACCCAAATGCACCCACCGATGCACCCAACCACACCATCAACATCGCAAGTGATGAGCCACGTCCACGCACCCAGTCGGGCAATTGCATCATGAACGCAGAAAACATTGTGTTCAACATCGCCATCGTGCCCATCCCGCAGATGAGCATTGCAACAACCGCAACCCAAATCACAGAGGTGTTTGCAAATACTGCGGTACCACACGACCACACCGCTGCAGCACACAGAACGACCATCTCAGTCGACATCGCTCCTCGCACTCTCGGCAACACCCATACGGCGGCGACTGCACCAACCCCGAGTGCACCCGATAACAAACCAAAACCACTTGCCGAAACTCCCAAATTTTCTTTCGCAACGACAGGCATCACCGATGTAAGCGCCGATGTCGATCCAAGTACAAGAGTCAGTCGTAGCGCTACGTTGCGCAAATTTGCCACGCCAATAATATGTTTGATGCCTTCACCAATTGCATGATTGACGCCCTGCTGACGGGGCTCACGTTGCGCTGTCGACTTAAATCGCTGAGTGACTATGACTATGCCAATAAACGAAACTGCGTTGAGCGCAAACACCGCCCCAGGGTTGAAAAGAGCAATCAGTAGCCCAGCGAGCGCCGGCCCTACCGACTGGGCGATGTTGCGCGACACCGAATCGAGACCAATTGCCTGGGGCAAGTTTTCGGCATCAACGATCTCTGGCGTCAGCGCCATAAATGCAGGCGCCGAAATGGTTAATGCAACCGACTCAAAAAACGTTCCGGCCAAAAGCCAATTCACCGACAAATGGTCAGTCCATTGCAGAACAGCAAGCGCTACTGCAATTGCCAATGCAACTACCTCAGTAACCGCAATGAGCCGTCGCCTGTCAAACATGTCAGCCAATGCGCCAGCATGCAGCGCAAGCAAAAAGCCTGGTGCCGCCCATGCCGTTTGCACCAGCCCTACGAGAGTTGGCGATTCTGTCAACGTGGTCATCGTCCACCCAGCAGCAGCAATGTGCATAAATGTGCCGATATTGGAAACCAATCCGGCAATCCACAATGCGCGAAAAACACGAATTTTTAGTGGCGACCAGGGACCGGACATGCGTCATAATATACCCATGCCCGCAGATGAGGATCTCGTCACTTCGCGCGGGCTCGTGGTTCCCTTTTCCTCACTCAATTGGACATTTGCCCGCTCGACTGGTGCGGGCGGTCAGCACATCAACAAAACCTCATCAAAGTCCACTTTGTCCATTACGACGTCTGACGTGACTGGTCCTGATTTGGCAGTCGAACGTGTGCGATCGCTCCTTCCCGCCGAGATCCGTATCACCAGCCAAAAAAGTCGTAGCCAATGGCGTAATAGGCAACTCTGCATAGCCCAATTGCGCGAAATGCTCGATACCGCAGCGATGCCACCTGCGCCGCCACGCAGAAAATCACGCCCAACACGTGGATCGGTTGAAAGGCGCCTCGAAAGTAAACGCCGAGAGAGCCAGAAAAAAGAATCACGACGCACCGACAATTGGTAGGCGATGTCAAAAATGCGCTGTAATACGACTGTAATCTAACAAAATCCATACCAGATATGGCTCAGAGTGGGTATCCACCACTTACACAATTGCGTTTCTTACCGTTGAATATGTAGACATCCCGTCTACAGAACTGGGGAAATACGAATATGTACACACTTGGATACCTACTCCTAGCAGCTGCTCTGCTTGGTGCCGTAACGACCGTCGTCGATTCGGTATTGGGCACGATTCAGTTATCAGCAATCATCAAGAAGATTCCAATCGTTGGTTCAAACTGGGGCCTCATCGTTGCAATCGCAATGTGTTGGTACCTCAAAATGGCACCAGCATCTGGTTGGGGCATGAGCTTCTCCGATGACTGGATGACATACACCGCAAACGGTGCAATCGTGATGGGAATGATTCCTGTCAAGGATGCTGTTATCTCAATGGTTGGCAAGGGATTGCGCGCTTAATCAGCGTTCAATACTTACGAACTCTGAAAAGCCGTCGGCGAAAGCCGGCGGCTTTTCTATTTATATCGTTAATTTGCACAACAAGTTCCGGCAACTAGCGTGAGGTGCATGGCACTCGACCCAAGCCTTGTAGCAACCTACAAACGAGATGGTGTGGTGGTACTGCACAATCTTGTTTCGTCGGAAGCACTTGAGCAACTGCGGCAAGGTGTTGAGGCCAACATGAAGTCCCCTGGCCCATGGGCTAATGAATACACACCGGCTGGCGCTAGCGGTCGATTCTTTGACGACTACGTCAACTGGCAGCGAATTCCACAGTTTGAACAAATTGGCAACACCGGCTCGGTCGCTCAAGCCGCACTCGACCTCATGGCAACCAAGACCGCGCGCATGTTTCATGAACACGTGCTCGTCAAAGAAGCCCAGACACGGGAAGTCACACCGTGGCACCATGACGACCCGTACTACGGAGTCGACGGTATGGACAATGTCAGCATCTGGATCCCCCTCGATCCCATCCCCGAATCAGTTGCATTGCGATTCATTGTCGGCAGCCACCTGTGGAACAAGCGATTTATTCCCCGCCGATTTGCAGACCAGTCTGCATATGTCGATCAAGCAAAAGATTTTGTGACTTTGCCCGACCAAAGCGAACTAGACGCGTTTCCGTCGATCACTTGCCCAGTAAATCTTGGCGATGCTGTGGCATTCCACTATCGAACTTTGCATGCAGCACCAGGAACACTGGGCACCGAAGTTGACCTCAGGCGAGCCGTCAGTTTTCGTTACGTCGGCGACGATGCAGTGTTTGCTTCGCGCCCTTGGCGCACCTCGCCGCCCCTTGACGGAAATGGCTTGTCATTTGGCGATCAATTGAATGATCCGCGTTTCCCTATCGTTGCAACTCGATAAGCAACAGAAGATTTACGCCCCGTCGCGCAGTGGCGCACCCATTGGCTTAAACGAAAACTTACGAAACACTTCGGCGTAGCCACCTTCGTACAACAAGCCTGCATCGCGAGCTCGCTCCACTGCATTGACACGATGTGCCAATTCGTTATATCGATACCACGGCACTCCAGGCTCATCATGATGGGCAACATGCAAGTTGTTGTTCAGCATCAGCAGACTCATGAACGGTCCAGCCATCACCATCGCGGTGCGGGTTTCCACTCCTGCCTGATATTTGTGTTCTGGAAATGGGCGAATCGCATTCAAGATTCGTCCTCCATAAGTAGTGCCAAGTGCAAACTGCCAGAGCGGCATTCCAGCAACCGAACGAACGAAATAGACAACCAACACAAGACCAGCAACATGGGTCGCCATGGCGAACGATGTCTGCTTATCACCACGTAACATCAACCGAATCTTGGACCAGAGATATGTCACTGTGCTCACAATCGTCCACACAAACATGCGGAACAAGATTGTGCGGTTAGCCCAGTAGGCAGCCCGACGAATTCGGCCCGCACTCGCCCATGCATCTGGCGACACGTAGTAGCTCTCATTGTCGAGACCTGGGTGAGTGAGATCGGACTCATGATGCTCCAGGTGGTCTTTTTTATAACTGAAATAAGGAATCCACAGAGTGACAGGAATTGACCCAATCGCATCGTTTATCCATCTGCGGCGAAATGGGTGGCCGTGAATTGTTTCGTGTTGCAAGCTGAGGTGCCATGCACCAAGCACGCTCAAAAATGGAATGGTCAACCACGGTGTCAATACTTCGTGCCTCAGCACAGTAAGCACCGTGAGGCCGTAGACCGCTACAACCACGGCGATCGTGCGCCACTCACCCCGCCCATTGAGCAGTGAAGTTTGTGAACCAGAGGCGCGTGACACGCCTTTATTCTACAATTTGACTGTGCCATCGCCCTTGCTTGTGTTTCGCAAATATGGCCCAGGATTGTTATTCGTAAGTGCTGTGACATATTTGGGTTTCCAAATCCATTGGAAATTTGAGGCCGTTTCGCCCCTAGTCGCATCCTTAGTGTTGGGCGTACTTATTGGAAACATCATTTCAATACCAGGATCTTTTGCGCCTGGGCAAAGATTCGCTGCAAAAAAGATACTGCGCTTTGGCATCGTGCTCTTGGGCACCCAACTGGCAGCGGAACAGATCATCGAGCTCGGTGGTCGTGAAATACTTGTTGTGCTCGTTGTCGTTGCCACAACATTCTCAGGCACTTTATGGCTCGGACCACGACTCGGTGTTTCAAAATCACTTTCCTTGCTGATTGCAACTGGTTTTTCGATTTGTGGCGCATCCGCAATTGCAGCAGTAGATGGCGTAGTTGATGCAGACGAAGAGGAAGTTGCCTACGCGATTGCGCTTGTCACCCTGTGCGGAAGCCTTGCGATCGCCGTGTTGCCGATTCTGCGCAACATAGTAGGTCTGAGCGACCCACATTTATTTGGTGCTTGGGTTGGGGCAAGTGTGCACGATGTCGCTCAAGTAATTGCAACTTCGTCAACAGCCGGAAATGACGCTGTGCACTCTGCCACCGTTGTCAAGCTTTCGCGCGTGCTTTTGCTCGCACCTCTCATTGGGGTAATCAGTGTGTGGATCCAACGCCCATCTGCTGGCATCACACCACGTTTTCCTGGTCGTAAGGCTCCCCTTGTCCCAATGTTTGTAGTCGGCTTTATTGTCATGGTGACATTTCGAACGATTGGTTTGATTCCCGATGATTGGCTCACGCCTTTGAAGAAAATTGAGCAGTGGGCTCTGGCCGCCGCACTTGTTGGGCTTGGTTCCGAGGTGAAGCTACGCGACCTGATCAAAGTTGGCGGACGACCACTTCTTTTGGCCTTAACGTCGTGGGCATGCATCGGCACCGTTTCGCTTCTAGGCGTCAAATACTTCGCATAACTCCCCGTCTGCCAGAATTACATCATGCGTAGATCCATTGATGATTATCCAATGCAGCCCGGCGACCTCCCCGTTGGCGACAACGATGCGAAACTCATTTCGTGGGGTGTAGCCGTTAGCGACGACTATGAGGACGCCGAGCCACGAATTGTGCTCACGATCGACGAAATCGGTCACGCTGGTGAGGGCTTAATCGGCCACTTCACTCCCGACATGGCCCGCAAGCTGCGCAAGGCACTGCACGACGGCTTGCGCGAGATCGGCCAAGACCCGGGCCAATAATCAGACCAAACTATTGCCCATTTGGGCTATTCCCGATAAAGTTGACCATATTAGTCATCTTTAATCAAACGACCGAGATTCGGTCTACAAAGGGAACCCATGGGAATCGCACCAGTAATTCTGCAGACACGAAGTCTGTACAAAGAGCAACAAGCCGACATCGAGCGATTTGAAGTTGCGATCTCCCAATATCTTGCTGGCGAGATAGAAGAAGATGTCTTCCGCGTCATCCGTTTGAACAACGGCGTATACGGACAGCGCCAAGGTGGCACTAACCAAATGGTGCGCATCAAACTGCCGGCAGGAACAATCACACCCGAGCAACTTGAACTGATGGCCAAACTTTCCACTGAGTACTCCCGCGGTTGGGGCCACATCACGACTCGTCAAAACATTCAGTTTCACTTCGTTGAGCTCCGTCGCATGCCAGGACTACTGCGTGAGATTGCTGAAGTTGGTTTAACTTCACGCGAAGCCTGTGGAGACACCGTGCGCAACGTCATGGCTTGCCATCTTGCAGGTGCATGCCCTCACGAAAAACTCGACGTCACTCCGTGGGCCGAAGCAACATTCCGTCATTTCGTTCGCAATCCGCTCGGGCAACGTTTGCCGCGCAAATTCAAAGTCAACTTCTCTGGTTGCTCAACCGATTGCGGCCAGGCAATGTTTAACGACTTCGGAGTTGTTGCTACAACTCGCACGCATGACGACGGAACAGTTGAACCAGGTTTCCGCGTGTACATCGCAGGTGGCTTAGGTGCTACCCCACACCCAGCGCTTGCACTCGAAGACTTCACATCACGCGAAGATTTGTTGCCAACCATCGAGGCAACATTGCGCGTCTTTGATCAAACCGGAAATCGTGATAACAAACTTCGCGCGCGTTTGAAATGGGTAGTCGATCAACTTGGCATCGACGAACTTCGTCGACGCGTCATCAAAGTGCGTCACACACTCCCCGCTTCATCATCATGGCCAGGCGGAATCCCACCGGAAGTTGTTGCCGTTGGCGATGCCGCTGCAGGATTTGCAGCAAGCGGAGAGATCACCAAAGTCGGACAAGGTGTCAGTGTCGAACTCAAATCAAATGACCCGTATAAGCGCTGGGTGCAAACCAGTGTCATTCGTGGAACTGCAAATGGTTCTATTTCAGCAATTGCTTATGCCCCACTTGGCGACATCACTGCCGCACAGTTCAGGGCGCTCGCGCAAATCCAGCGCGACCTCAATGCTGATGTTCGCCTTACCAACCGTCAGAACGTGGTATTCCGCGCGCTTTCAGAAGACCAACTCGAAGTGCTGTACAAAGCACTCGAAGTAATCGGTATGGCTGCGCCTGGAGCAGAACTCGCACGAGATGTTGTCGCCTGCCCAGGATCGGATACGTGCAATATTGCAATTACCCAATCCCGCGGGCTCGCAAAAGCAATCGGTGAAGCACTCGAAGAAGAAGGACTCGCCGAGGTTGGTGGTGTCCGCATCAATATTTCGGGTTGCACCAATAGTTGTGGCCAACACCACGCAAGTGACATCGGCTTCTTTGGTGCCGAACGACGCGCACACGGACAAGCCGCACCGGGATATCAGATGTTGCTTGGCGGTTACGTTGGCGAAGAGCAAATCAATTTTGGCGAAAAGGCCCTGCGAGTTCCTGCAAAGGCAGCCCCACAAGCCGTTACTCGCGTTGTGCGACGCTTTGCATCTGAGCGCAATGCTGGAGAAACCTTCCGCGGTTGGATGGACAGAGTTGGCGGTGTCACTGCTGTTGCTGACGGGCTCCAAGATCTCGACCACTTCCCATTGCCAGAGGAGAATCCAGATTTCTTCGTTGATTTTGGTGAAACCGGCCCATTCGTTGCCGAAGTTGGCGACTCGGAGTGCGCAGTCTGATGCAATCATCCCCATTGTCTACGAGTGATATTGCAGCACTCAATCAACGATTTGAAACGTTGACTCCACAGGAAATAATCCGATGGTCATATGAGCAATTTGGAGATGAACTCATCACCACATCAAGTTTTGGTGACCCAGTTATCGCCCACATGACGTGGTCAACCGTTGTTTCATCTTCGGTGACACTCATCGACACTCAATACCTATTTGCCCAAACCCTGTGGTATGCAAACAACATTGCAGACAGTCTCAAAGGCAAACTCGTTGTGCTCTCGCCAGCCGAAACGGTAAAACCTGATGACTTGTGGATGCGAGATACTGCAACCTGCTGCGCAATCCGAAAGGTAGCCCCACTCGAGCATGCACTGATCTCGAAGAAGGCTTGGGTAACTGGTTTACGTAGAGACGATTCGACAAGTCGTGCGAATACGCCGCTGATTAGCCACGACATGCTGCGTGATGTCATCAAGATTAATCCGTTGGCCAATTTCACACAGCGCGACTACACCAGCTATTTGCAAGAGCACCAACTCGAAGAACATCCGCTTGCTGGTCAGGGCTACTCCTCTATTGGTTGCTGGCCGTGCACGCAACCAGCATCTGTCGATGGCGATGCCCGTTCGGGTCGTTGGGCAGGTACCGACAAGACGGAATGTGGATTGCATGTCACCCAAGACGGCACACTGAAACGCGCAACGGTAGAGCTTGCTAAGGAAAACGCATGACCGTGTATCTCATTGGTGCTGGACCTGGTGACCCAGATCTGCTCACCGTCAAGGCATCTCGTCTGATCTCGAGTGCGCAGGTGGTTGTTCACGACCGTTTGGTTTCTGATGACATCATGGCCTTGATTCCCGCAGATGCTGAGCGCATCGATGTCGGTAAACGTGCGGGCGGCAGCCACACACAGGTTTTGATTAATGAATTGCTTGTCAATCTTGGTCGCAACCATCAACATGTGGTGCGTCTCAAGGGAGGCGATCCATTTGTATTTGGTCGAGGTGGCGAAGAAGCTGAAGCTCTTATTCGTGCCGGAGTGTTGTTTGAAATAGTTCCGGGAATCTCATCTGCGTTTGCAGTTCCTGCATTGGCGGGAATCCCTGTTACTCATCGACGCATCGCTCGCGCTGTCACCGTGGTCACCGGGCATTGCGAAGACCCAAATGAAAGCGTCAACTGGTCGGCACATGCAAAAACTGGAGCAACTTTGGTGGTGCTCATGGGAACGGCAAACCTGCCAAAGATCTCTGCAGACCTCCTCAGCGCCGGCATGGCGCCGTCAACTCCTGTTGCAATTATTTGCAACGGAACACGTGCGGACCAAACCATTTCGCGCATCACGCTTAACGAAGCACACCTTGCCGAGGCCCAGGCCCCAAGCATCATTGTGATTGGTGAAACCGCAGGGCTCGATCTACGCGACCCACAAACCGTGAGCGAACTTATTGCGACAGGCAACTAGTGCTTCCTATCATTCTTGATCTCAAAGGAAGAAAAGTTCTCGTCGTTGGTGGTGGACGCATTGCATTTCGCAAAGCAAAAGCAATTGCCGATGAAGGCGCCGATGTCACCATTATCTCTCCAGACTTTGTCAATGATTTTTCGGCTATGCCTAATGCGAAATTGGTACGACGAAAATTCGAACATGGTGATACGAGTGGTTTTCAACTGGTCATCACCGCCACAGGAGATCATGCTGTAGACCAAATCATTTACGATGAAGCAAATGAACGCGGAACTTGGACAAATTCTGCAGATGATCCTGACCGTTGCTCGTTTTATCTGGCCGCCACACATCGTGATGGCAATGTGATCGTCGCGGTTTCAACCGAAGGTAAAAGCCCCGCTCTTGCTACTCACTTGCGCAATGCAATCGCCAAGCAGCTGCCAAAGAATTTAGCCAACATTGCCCTCGATCTCGACCGCCAGCGCAGTGAGATCAAAAATCAAGGCGTATCTACAGAGTCGATCAACTGGAGTCGCCGCGTTTTAGAAGCAATATCCGGTCCTAAAACTTCACAAAAACGTTTAGCGCGTTTTAAAAAAAGCTCCTCGTAACGAATTACAGCGCGCCAACAACGCACTTTCCGCCACGCACAACAGCGCGAGTTTGATTTACACCTGGTCGGTACGCCAAGTGGATATGGCTTGGAGCGTCCAGCACCACCAAATCGGCTTGTGAGCCTGCACACAAGTTGCCAATGTCGGTTCGGCGTAAGGCTTGTGCGCCGCCCTGCGTAGACGACCACAGCGCTTGGTCAGGCGTCATGCCCATCAAGATCACTGCTAGCGACATCACAAATGGCATCGACGTTGTATACGAGGAGCCTGGATTGCAGTCAGTTGCTAGCGCCACTGTTACACCCTGCTGGATCATGTGTTTCGCGTGAGGAAATGGTGAGCGTGTGCACAACTCGGCTGCGGGCAACAACGTAGCGACAGTGGTTTTATTAGCGCTCGAGAGCGCCTCAATGTCTTTTTCGGTCAAGTGCGTGCAGTGATCGCAAGACGCAACTCCAAGCTCGATACCGAGTTGTACTCCTCCACCGCGTTGCAACTGATTGGCATGGATCCTGGTTCCAAGCCCGGCTTTTGCGCCAGCCTTTAAAATTTCGCGTGATTGATCAACATCGAAGGCACCGCGATCACAAAATACATCAATCCATTTGGCGTGCGGCAAGCAAGCATTCAGCATTTCACCAACAACTAGATCAACATAATCTTCTTGCTTAACATCGGTTGGATACAGGTGTGCGCCAAGGAATGTTGTCTCGGTAGTTACCGACTTGGCGATGCGCATCGAGCGTTCTTCGTCAGCTACTGATAATCCATAGCCAGACTTGACTTCGAGGGTTGTTGTGCCCGAGCACAAAGCCTCATATGCCAAATGTTGAGCATTGAGCGACAGCATTTCATCACTTGCTGCGCGAGTCGCCCTCATGGTGCTCTGGATGCCACCAGCAGCGTATGGAAGGCCTTCCATGCGAGCCTCAAACTCGGCTGCTCGATCGCCAGCAAACACGATATGCGTGTGGCTGTCAACAAAGCCAGGGATTACTGCACAGCCATCGCAACTAATCGGTTGTGCCTCGGTGTATTGATCGATCTGATCCTGCGGACCACACCAAACGATCTTGCCTTCATCGTTTGCTACGAGGCCTGCATTGTTGATGATGCCAAGTGGACCTTTGCCGATTGCAGGGTCGTTGGTAACGAGGTGACCGATGTTATTGAGCGCAAGCATTACGAACCGTGCTTTGCAATGAGTGCCTTAGCGCGCTCTACGAACGCATCGTGATGAAAGAGATTGAACGAGTCCCACGTGGTCAACGTTCCCGAGTCAATTACTTTGTCAAGAAACAGCAACCCGTCCAAGTGATCAACTTCGTGTTGAAACGTACACGCGGTGAGACCGAGAATGTCTTTGTCGATTGGGTTGCCTTCGCGGTCCCATGCGGTCAGGTGCAACCTGGTGTGGCGTGCTACTTGTCCGCGAATACCGGGCACCGACAAACAACCTTCCATGTTTTCAAACATGTCATCGTCGAGCGGTGTAAGCACTGGGTTGACCAAAATGGTCAGCGGCACGCGCGGCTTGTATGGGTAACGCGGGTTGTTGTCAACCTCGACAGCACAGATGCGCTGATGTCGCAACACCTGGGTGGCTGCAAGACCTGCGCCATTTGCATGACGCATGGTCTCGATGAGGTCATCTATAAACGCTTGAGTCTCGGGCAATGCAAGTTGCTCGCGGGTTACTTCTTTTGCCACCCACTTGAGCTCTGGGTGACCCACTGTTGCGATTGGTAATACGGCCATAAGGCTTACAGTGTAACGACTGCAGCAATTGCCCTTCCAAGCCCACCGACCACGTCGGACACAGCAAGATGCTGGAAATCCTGCACTATTTGGCGCCCACCCACCCATACATCGCGCACATCGGCTGGAGCGGCCGAATGAACGATGTGTGCGGCTGCTTGAGCCGCATCAAACGATGCGAGACGCACCGAGTTGAGTGACAACGCGATGAAGTCGGCTGGAGCACCTACTTGAATGCCGTACTGACCCCAACCCAAAGCGGTCGCCCCACCAGATGTTGCAGCTTGCAACAAACTTGCTGGCGAATGTACGCCGCGCTTGCCGGTTACGAGTCGCTCATCGGTTTCGACTGCACGTGCTTCTTCGAACATGTCGATGAATGCATTTGAGTCGGTGCCGATCGACAACACTGCGCCACCTGCGCTCAACGAACTCGCGGGACCAACACCGTCTGCCAAATCGCGTTCTGTTGTCGGGCACATACACACGCCACTGTGGCTTGAGCAAAGTAATGAAATATCAGATGCAGTCAAGTGAGTTGCGTGCACTGCTGTGAAATGCCTGCCGAGCAAACCCGCATCAGCCAACACCTGTGTCGGTGTCTTGCCGGTAGCTGCAATGCATGCCGCATTTTCTGCCGGTTGTTCACTTACATGAACGTGCACCACTTTGCCATGGCGATTTGCAACCACTTCTTCCAACTCGGCTGGATGCACTGCACGCACACTGTGCGGTGCCATGCCGACAGTCCAACCTGGACCGTGTTCACCACTGATATCGCCTTCCCCTAGGGCATCAACTCTGTCGAGCCAGTTGTCGATCGTGCCGTCCGAAAAACGTTTCTGTTCAGCAAGTGGCTCTGGCTTATCAAGTGCTGCATGCAAGTAGGCAACATCAAGTAGGGCCATACGAATACCGGCACGCTCCGAAGCGGCAACCATTGCAAGACCCATCTCATTTGGGTTTGCATATCGTGTGCCATCTTGCTGATGATGTATGTAGTGAAACTCTCCAACTCCGGTGATGCCACTGAGTGCCATCTCAGCAAAAGTCATTGCCGCAAGTTCGCCATATGTTTCTGGAGTTAAGCGATTGGCAATCTCGTACATCGGTGTGCGCCAAGACCAAAAATCTCCTGTACCACCATGCGTGCGCCCGCGTAGCGCGCGATGAAATGCATGGCTGTGTGCGTTAATAAGACCCGGCATCACAACTCCGGCAATGCGCACATCGCTTGCCTGTGCGTCGACACCGTCTTCAACACTTGTGATAACACCATTGCTCACCGAAATACGCACATTGGCAACAGCAAACTCTGTGCCCCGCCAAGCCCACTGTGCATGAAAAGTCTGAGTCGTCATGATGCTCAGTCGCTCAGCCTTCGCGCATCGGAATGCGCACTCCGCGTTGATCGGCAACCTCGATAGCCCTGTCGTATCCGGCGTCTGCATGACGAATAACTCCCATTCCTGGGTCGGCCACCAACACACGCGCCAGTTTTTCCGCGGCCAAGTCGGTGCCGTCGGCAACTGCGACCATGCCAGCATGAATACTGCGGCCAATTCCTACGCCGCCGCCATGGTGGATGCTCACCCACGTTGCACCGCTCGCAGTGTTTACAAGTGCATTCAGTAATGGCCAGTCAGCAATGGCATCTGATCCATCGAGCATTGATTCGGTCTCGCGATATGGCGAAGCAACCGAACCCGAGTCCAAATGGTCGCGACCAATCACGATTGGTGCTTTGAGTTGACCCTTTTTCACCATCTCGTTAAAGCGCAGACCAAGACGATGTCGTTCGCCGTAACCGAGCCAGCAGATGCGAGCCGGTAGGCCCTGAAACGCAACGCGCTCTTTGGCCAGGTGAATCCATTTTGCTAAACCTTCGTCATCGGGAAACTCTTCCATCGCTGCGGCGTCAGTTGCAGCGATGTCGGCAGGGTCTCCAGACAAAGCAACCCAACGGAACGGTCCGCGTCCTTCACAAAACTGCGGACGAATATATGCAGGTAAAAAGCCTGGATAATCAAATGCTCTGTCGTAGCCACCGAGCTGTGCTTCGCGTCGCAATGAATTGCCGTAGTCAAATACTTCTGCACCTGCGTCCATGAAACCAACCATCGCAGCGCACTGCTCGGCCATGGCCAAACGTGAGCGCCTGATGTATTCGGCAGGGTTCGTTGCAAGCAAATTCTTTGCTGCATCGTCGCTCACATCGTTGGGCACATACGACAACGGGTCGTGCGCACTCGTCTGATCGGTCACGATGTCGGCAGGGAAACCCATGGCCAACAATTTTGGAAACACGTCAGCGGCATTGGCAACAAGACCAACCGACAAGCGACGGCGCTCTTTTTTAGCAGCCAAACATTGCGCAACTGCATCTTCTAGCGACGTGGCAACAACGTCGAGATACCGCGTTTCAACGCGACGATTCACACGCCACGCATCTACGTCAACGCATAACGCAACACCGTCATTCATGGTGATGGCAAGTGGCTGAGCGCCACCCATTCCACCGAGACCACCAGTAAGCGTGATGGTGCCAGCAAGTGTGTTGCCAAACTTGCGGCGCGCAATCTCTGCAAAACATTCGTATGTACCTTGCAGAATTCCCTGTGTACCGATGTAGATCCACGACCCCGCAGTCATTTGGCCGTACATGGTGAGACCAAGGTCTTCGAGTCGACGAAATTCGTCCCATGTTGCCCAGTCACCCACCAGGTTGCTGTTTGCCAACAAAACGCGTGGTGCCCACTCATGGGTTCGAAACACGCCAACTGGCTTGCCAGACTGCACGAGCATTGTCTCGTCGGGCTTGAGTGTGGTCATCGTGCGCAACATTGCGTCGTAGGCGTCCCAACTGCGTGCAGCGCGGCCCGTGCCGCCATAAACAACAAGATCATCAGGGCGCTCGGCTACCGCTGGGTCTAGGTTGTTTTGCAGCATCCGATAAGGGGCTTCAATTTGCCAATTGGCGCATGTGAGATTGCTGCCCGTAGGCGCCTTTACTGGACGAGGACCTGACATTAATTTTCCGATCTAGATAGCTGTTTTAGATTTGGCGATTACCGACGTGGCAACACTACCTCGGCTGTTTTCACGAGATCCATTACGCCGTCGTAATCACTATTGGCAAGGCGCACAAAGCCACTGATGCCAATATCGGCGAGAGGGGCTTGAAG
>CANGZK010000009.1 GCA_947458565.1 Acidimicrobiaceae bacterium | reverse complement strand
CATGGTGCTCACTTCGCTCGGTGGTGCAAACCACGATCCATCTATGTTCGAAAATCCAAATGACTTGCAGCTCAATCGTGCAAATGCCAATCGACACATGGCCTTTGCATCAGGTATTCACTATTGCTTGGGTGCGTCACTTGCCAAACTAGAAACCCAAATCGCGGTTGGTTCGCTCATCAAGCGTTTTGCGCACATCGAAATAGATGGCGAACCATCATGGCGAGACAGACTCACAATTCGCGGTGTCAACCAGTTGAGGCTTTCAGTCAGTTAAGCGGGCAATCAAACTGCTGGTGTCCCAACGCTTGCCACCAATGGCAACTACTTCGGCATAAAACTTGTCGACCATTTCAGTCATTGGCAATTGTGCACCGTTTCGTGAAGCCTCATCAAAGCAAATGCCCAAGTCTTTGCGCATCCACTCAACAGCAAAACCAAACTCAAATTCGTTGCGCACCATTGTCTTTGCGCGGTTCTCCATCTGCCAAGACTGCGCTGCGCCTGTCGAGATCACGTCAACTACATCGTCGGGGTCAAGACCAGCACGCATTGCAAAGTTGAGCGCTTCCGACAAACCTTGCGCAATCCCTGCGATACAAATCTGGTTGACCATCTTCGCTAGTTGTCCAGATCCTGCAGTGCCCAAAAGTTTGCTTCGTTTTGCATAAGCGGCAATGATCGGTTCAATTGCATCAAAAGTTGCAGGGTCGTTGCTTCCGCACATGATTGTGAGCTGTCCGTTTTCGGCGCCTGCTTGACCACCAGACACTGGTGCATCCACAAATCCGCAGCCTTGCTTTGCGCACGCATCTGCAATCTCGCGCGCAATCGTGGCAGATGCGGTTGTGTGATCAACCAAAACTCCACCAGTTTTCAAGCCGGCTAAAATTCCATCTGCACCGAACACAACTGAGCGCACGTCGTCATCATTGCCAACACACATCAACACCACGTCAGAAGCTTGAGCAACTTCTCGCGGAGTCAGCGCTCGTGCTCCACCATGTTGCTCAACCCATGCGTCGGCTTTTTCGGTCGTGCGGTTGTACACCGTCATCGAGTGTTGAGCAGTGGCAAGATGGCGAGCCATTGGCCCACCCATAATTCCTAAACCGACGTAACCGAGGCGTGCCATTGTTGGCTATTTCTTTTTGGCAACTGCCTTGGCTGGAGCTTTGGCAACTTTTGCCACAGTTTTTACAGCAGATTTTTCGACTGGTTTCGGTGCAGTTTTTGCAGCCTGCTTCACCAACTTGGCGCCCTTCGAAGGCTTGAGCACACCTTGCTCGAGTGCTGCATCGAGCCACACTTGGGCAGCATCTGTTGAAACTTTGAGCGCAGGTGAAATTTCAGAAATCAAGTTGATACGAGCGCGGTCGTACATCGTTTTTTCGGCAGCCGACAAAGCAGAGTCGCGATCACGTGCAGCCAAGTTACGCACCACTTCGGCCACTTGATACACATCGCCGCTCTTGAGTTTTTCTTGGTGGTTCTTAAAACGACGCGACCAGTTTGCTGGCACGCGCGGGTCGGCTTTCGACAACACCGAGCGCAAGTCTTCAAGCTCTGACTTAGACACTGGCGGGCGCACACCAACCTGGTTGGCCATGGCGGTTGGCACCGAAAGGGTCATTTCATTGATCACGGTCTTCAAGATCAAATACTCCTGCACTGCCCCAAAAGCCTTCATGCGCTTGATGCCGTGCACGATGCAAGCACCGTGTTGTGGATAGATGACAGTGTCGCCTTTTTTGAATTTCAAGTGAAGACCTCTCTACAGTCTGACCCCGAAAGGATAGACGATGAGACCCCAAAACCCACTAACGGCGCGTGTTTAATCAATCTCTAGCGCCCCCGGTAGGAATCGAACCTACGACCTACGGATTAGAAGTCCGCCTGGACCCATCTGCTCCCAACCAGTTCAGGCAAATACTGACAATCTGTGTAACAAAATCTGAAAAAGATCTGGACATCTTCGATAAGACGTAAAAAGTATTTGTTATTACTTTGTTATTTGGAGGGTCACATTTTTGAAAGTAGGTCGGCCCTTTTTTGGGGTAACTGTGACGGTCACTTTGCATGGCCCGACTTTCAAACCTTTCAACGTTGCACCCAACACTTTGCAATACTTCGTAGAGTTACGGAACACCTTCAGCGACACCTTCGATGTTGAAGCCAACTCAAGTTTGGCGTACCTCGCGATGGCCTTTGCCGTAACTGATTTGACTATTTTCACCTTAGGTAAAACTGCAGGCGGTGCAAATAGCGAGGTCTTAATCACAGGCGAAGAATAATGAAAACCACTGGCATTAACCTTTAGCCACGTCGCGTCAATTGAAACCGACTCTGTCAATGTTTGAGTCAAGTCTCCCTGATCAGATGAAGAAATAGATAGTTTCGCACTGATTTCACCGTCGGCTATTCCATACAGACACCTTGCAGTCGATGCCCTAATCACAAAACTGTATGAACCGGCAAAAACTTTACTTTCTGCGTCAAAATGCGGAGAAGACAACGTATAAGTAAACGACTTTTCTGATGTTGAATAAGAAGGAGGCCCGGCCGAGTATCCAGTTGAGTTAGTAGTTACAAATCCTTGAAGCAAACTCTTGTCACTGAAACAAGTGTTGGAGCCAAGTTCGGACCGTTCATCACTCAAAGTCTTGAACATCCACTGACCTCGAGTCCAAGAAGCCTTGTCCTGATACAACGGTCTCCAATCTTCGACAGAAGAAACTGCACCTTCGCTTTGGGGATTGGTCTGTGAGCAAAAAACCTGAGCTGTGCAAACCTGAGAAAATGACTTGGGTAAAAGTGCAGCTTCCGCCCAGGTTGCTATGGCTGGAACCTGGACTGGGTTGGCCTCTATTTGAATTCGAACAGAAGTATCTGTTTTTGTAAATGAAATTTCTGGATCAAAGATTCTTCCGTGAAGCCATCCATTAGGAGACGATGTGAGCCTGATTGCCATAGAAAATCTAATTGCAGATGGAAACTCCTGCCGAGCCGCACAGAATCCATCATCAATCGCCGCACAATTACCCCATAAATCGAGCGAAGGATGACTTATCCCCCCGACACCATTTGGAATATTTCGAGAAAATCTACCGGCAACAATCTGCACTGGATACAACGACGCGTGAACGATTGGAGTTCCAACAGACTTTCTTAACGAATCTGCCTCACCAGAGACGGAAACCACTGCGAGATACCCTGATCCACCTGCATGAGGTGCTGATGGAATGTTCCACAAACTCGACGAAGCGCCACTTGGAATCTTCGCTTCGGGACTTCCGACAAAATCTGCGAGCCCTTGTGCAGGAAAATAGCGCTCAAATTGTGCCTCCTCAATTGTTCCAGAAGATGATTTTGCGGAGATGGACTCAACACAGTCAACTGAAGTTGGACTCTCACAGCGAGGCAGAATTGCGTAAAACTTCACAGATTGACCTGCGCAAGAAGAGTCGGTTGTCGAAGTGCATAGAAGACCCGCCGAGTTTCCAAGAGTCGACACTCGACGCGTATGGGAAATATCATCTTCTATGTACAGGCCCCCATAACCACGACCTGGACTTACGGGCCATTGATACGACGCCGGGCCTTTTAGGTTTGAAGAATTAGTGTCCTCCGCCGAAGCCTTGCCAACGAAATGCGGTAGTGGCGAAACAGGAACACTATTCAAGAAAAGAAAAGCAAGCACAACGCAAGTTACAAAAGCACCAGATCGAGTCGACCTCAATCGAAAGCTAAACACAATCCAATGGTAACACTCATCCGATCTGCGCAATTAGACGCACCAGAGAAGACACCAGGCATTTTCGTCATTCCGTAACGCAACCCGACCATTGCACGTGCGCCAAATCTCAATACTGCCAGAGACATTCAGATGGCGCCCCCGGTAGGAATCGAACCTACGACCTACAGATTAGAAGTCCGCCGCTCTATCCAACTGAGCTACAGGAGCATTACTCACCACAAATCTACAGGCATGCCAACTACGGTTCTTCCCATGCGATCTCGGAATCTTGTGGTGCTGGCTGCAGTGTGTTTTGCCACTACAGGCACGGCACAACAACTTGGACCCGATAGTTCATCTCCATTGGGGGTTGCAGCCATCAGGTTTTTCATTGGGTCAATCATGCTGTTTCTACTTTCTTCCGTGAGACCAAAACGCCATCTTGTATCCGACAGGCGACCACTTGCCACTCGGGTTTGGGCAGTAGCAGCCTTCGGTCAGGCACTATATGGCGCCGCATTTTTTAGTGCGGTGCGTTCAACAGGCGTTGCAGTCGGCACAGTAGTAGCACTCGGCTCTGCACCACTCATCACGAGTGCAATCACTGCGATTTCGTCTCGCAAATCGCCGTCGCTTTCATGGCTTGGCACCACGTTGTTTGCCATTGTCGGCATGAGTCTCATTGTGGTTTCGGGCAAAGAATCCCAAGTCACTGTCTCAGGTGTTGCACTTGCGCTCTGTGCAGGTCTTGGCTACGCCCTATTTGCACTTGGCAGCAAAACCATTCTTTCGAGTGGAGTTTCAAGCGAACTCGCGATGGCCAAAGTGTTTGGTGTTGCCTCGCTCATGCTCGCACCGACACTATTTTTTGTTGATCTTGAGTGGCTCTTACATGGCGATGCAATCGTGATGGTCGTATGGCTCGGAGTCGTCACGCTTGCTCTCGCCTATTGGTCATACGCAACTGGTTTGCGTCAACTTGAACCCAGTCAGACAACAATGATCACATTGGTAGAGCCTGTCGTTGCAACGCTGCTTGGTGCAGCAGTGCTGAGCGAGCGGCCTTCTGTATTGGCATGGTGTGGCATCGTTGTCGTGATTGCTGCATTACTCGCAGATTCACGTAATGCATCCAAAATGCTCATGCATAATCGCTTACGCTAAGACACGTGATATTGCACTTAACCAACTCGGCAAATTGGATTGAGGCTCAACAACTGGGTTTCATCACCGCCCCATCACTCGCCACTGAAGGTTTTATTCACTGCTCTACCGAGTACCAAATGCGTGACGTTGCCAACAAGTACTACCGCGGTGCAACCGACATAGTGTTGGTGCACATCGACCCAGCAGCGCTCACAAGCCCACTGAAGTGGGAGCCCCCTGCGCACATCGACGGTTCACCTTCGCTCCCCAACGAACCGCTCTTTCCCCATATATATGGTGTGATCAATCTGGACGCAGTCGTTCAGATAATTGACTTCCCTTCAAACCCAGACGGTTCGTTTGATCTGCCAGCAAAACTCACCGCATTTACCGTCATCCCCATCAAACAGGTTCCACATCTTCATCAACAAGCAGCAGAGTTGTCGCGAATTGCGTGGAAGCACGACTTCCCCGAAGACACAACACAGACCTACCTCGACATGTTCACCGTCAGTGGCACTTACGCTGGTCGCTTCGTCGAAGTATTTGCTGCCATCAACCAAGCAAACGAACTCCTTGGTCTTGCAACGCTCGTCGACGACGACGGACTCCCCGGTGCTACCGAGCCAGGCCCATGGCTTGCTGCAGTCTTCGTTATTCCAGAAGCCCGAAAACTTGGGGTTGGCACAGCACTAGTCGACCACGTTGTGAGTCGTTCACGCGAACTCGGTTATCACGAGATTTTTCTCTACACCGACCACCAACAACGGTGGTATGAAAAAAGTGGTTGGACATTTACACGCGACACACTCCTCAACGAGATGAAGCACGTCGTCATGCGTAATTCGCTCTAGCCAATAATCCCAAAGAACCACTAATATGTAGTGCACAAGCGTTCGTAGCTCAATGGATAGAGCATCTGACTTCGGATCAGAGGGTTGGCGGTTCGAGTCCGTCCGAGCGCACCAATGTTCTAATCCTCGCGCGATATTCTTTCTATATGTGGTCAAGACCTTGTTTGTTTAAGCGCCTATCTGCAGTTTTGGTTCTTATTGGACTCCTTATCGGGCCTGTCAGTTTGGCGTACGCGGATGGGACCAGTTCTACGATCACCATTCCAAAAACCCCACTTGAACTCATTGAAGAACTCAACAAAACTCGTGAAAATTATGGGGTCCTAATCGAGCCATCGAGTGGTGCGACTCTCTCGTATGTCTCTCGAACTGTTGGAAGTCCAAACACCACCTCATCCTTGTGTTCTGATCTCACAGAGTCTGCATGCCCCCGAACTGATGGTGCAGCCATTACTGCGAACCTAATGCTCGGCAAATGCGAAAGTGATGCCGATATTGGATGCATCGAGTACATAGAAGTTTCACTTGCGGGAGGAGAACTCAAAGTACTTACCTACGTTGAATCAGTTGTCAATAATCTTCCCGCTATTCCTCAGAATTCTGAACTCAACACTCCTCGTGGGGATTTTCCATCTTTATGGATCTCTCCATCCGGAGAGCTCTACCTGATTAAGTTTCGAACGGGATTTAGTTTCACTGTCAAAGTTGGCAAAGACGAAAAAACCAAAATGTCTGGAACGTCAATGAATGCTACGACTACAGCAGAATTGAGCGTGTCTCGGATACAAATTGTTTCAGGAACCTATACGTTGCCATGGATTAGAACAATGCCCATGCCAGCTGATCCGACGAGAAACAACATTGCCTGGAACACCGGATCCTGTGGTTCAAGAAATTTCAGCACTTTAACTTCTTGCTACCAAACAATTCCGTTTGAACCGCAAACAAGAATCAAAGCAACTGTTCGTCTCCCAAAATCAGTTTCAGGATGGATGCACGGCAGAATCAACAACCCCACGATTAGCAGTTCTCAAACAACAAATGGGCAAATGCGATACCAGATAGAAGGAGACATATCCCCCACATACATAGCTGGAGGCATGGTTCCATCGACTGCACCACCTGAGTTATTGTCTCAACAATTACGCAATTTGCCAATTGGATTTACCCAAAGTAGAGAACCAGGCGGAGCAATCAGCCATTTCAATGCACTTGAGCAGTACATCGGGAATTCTGCTCTCACAACTCAAAACTTATGGGTAGTTCAATCAAGCTCAAGTATGAATCCGAGTTACATAGGCGCGGCCGGTGCAGAAAACTGCATGCAGCAGATTTCCGGATTTGTTGGGATCGTTTCTACAAACGCCGCTGCATACGATTCCCAACCACCAGTTTGGGACAGTGCCAATGGAGTACTTACTTACAATGTCGCCTCGCCCCACTTAGACGAAAATGGAGCCGAGGCTGTCGGTAACTATTCCTTAGCTATCCCCCCGTTAGTAGCGCAATGCCTCTACGGCGATTCAGCTCTTCCAGCATCTGTCCCGATAGAAGTGGTGTACAGCGACGTCGCAACGCCGCTAACCCAAACAACCACAATTACTCGCGATGAAAACTGGGTTCGTTTCACCGCAAGTGGATTTCATTTTTCAAGCCCCGTGATAAAAGTCAAGTTAGGTATTGCATCAAACCCCAAATCCATGACCCCTTCCGCCAGTGTCCGCACTAATACAAAATTGAAAACTAAATCTCTATCATCTTTAGCCATACTTGCAAAACTAAAAGTAGTCAAAGGTGCAAAGTTGACCGGAAATGTCGACAAGACCTCAAAATCCATCTGTTCGATTACCAAAAGCAATATTCTTTCTCGCAAGAAGAAGGGACTTTGCCAGATAGTGCTGTCTTCGACAAAGGGAAAAACTGTCGTGCGCAAGGTTGTGCTAATCACATTTAATTAGTATTAGTTCCCAACCAGGTTCGATATTTCGATGAAGTTGGGGTCACAACCGGGTCACAGAACACACAGACTGAATGACACCAGGTAGTACTAATACCGACATAAACCCGTACACCAAATACTCACTCAGACATCACAGACACCAGCATTTACTACTTACTTGTCTTCGGATCAGAGGGTTGGCGGTTCGAGTCCGTCCGAGCGCACCATTTTTGTACCATTTGTGATGCCTTGCAGCTCACAGGCCAACGTTTTCAAGCATTTTGAGCCTTGAACTTGAATAAAAAATTGGTTAAATTATTTAACACCTAATCAAGGAGTAGCCATGAAAAGACCAATTCGTATTTCGCTTCTGGTTGCAATTGTTGCGACCTGTGTGCTTCCTACTGTCAGCCCACGTGTACACGCTGCGGCTATTGACGACGGCATGCCAGACCAAAGTTCGCTTGACTCCACTACCAATTCAATGAGCCAAGGCAACTGGTCCGACCTAGCAGGCGGTGTTGCTGGTCGACCATACATTGCTTCGCTTTCAGTTACAACGAATGGAACCCCTACTCAACTTGTCACTAATGGCACAGCAGCAACTCCGGCCCCTACGACAACAGGTGCAATAACCGCGGTGATTGCTCCATACAACTTGTGCAAAACAGGCTCAACCAATAATTGCTACACCACTCCAAACCGAGTTGGCGTCACACTTGCATATGTGAAGCAAGCCGGCCAATTGGGCTATAACTTTTCTGCACCAACTGCACCGCTTGCGGTAGCTATCGATTCAACTTCAGTTTTTGACCTGACTATTGGCCTGAATACAGTCGGTACGAAACTCGGATGGACATGGATGAACGGCACACCATCTTTTTGGAAAACTGAAAACCTAGGCCAAGACATTGCCACAGCCAGAGTGAAGTTCTCCCTAAGCACTTCCCCAGGACTCGATCCACAAGATCAAAAGGCACAGCAGTGCACCACTATTCCCGTCTCTGTTTGTGATGCTGCGAAATCAACCCAAGACACACTGGGGATGCAGATGGTGTTGAGCCTTGACACAACGTTAAGTGCTGCTTTTGCCGGAGCGCTGTTTGCAACAAATGCAGCGGTTATTGGTTCGCTTGATGTTGCTAGCGGCGAAACGCCAAGCCTGACTTATGGCATTGCAGGCCCACACAATATGAGTGATGGCTCTGTCCGCAAAGGCACGTTTTATGGCTTCCTTTCTGATGCCGTTCTTTCTTCACAGTTCAAAATTGAAGCCACTGAAACAGATATGTCCAAAGTTCTTAGTGTTGCTCGAACTGCAGAATCAAAATCAACAGCTGACGCAGGCACTGACACAGTTGTCTGGAGCAAGTGGACCGCAGCCGACAATGGCACCGACGGTCGCCTTGTAACCATCTCCGATATTTCGTTCTCAGCACCAAAATTTAAGGTCACAAAGGTTTCCTCTTTGGGATCTGGCTCTGCCAAGACCGTATTGTCTCGGACCGCTGGTAAAACCGCAAAGGCATTAGCCACTCAAGCAGGATTGGCAATGCCTGCCGGCTCAAAAGTGTCATTGAAGGTTGTTCCTTCGTCGGCAAAATTCTGCAAAGTCACGGGCACCACTATCAAGGGGTTGAAAGTTGGTAGCTGCAAGGTGACGGTGACCGTAAAGCCTAAGAAGGGCGCCGCGAAATCGAAGACCTTGACCCTCCAAGTCGCGTAAACGCACTTCGTAAAAGGATTGGACTAGACGAGGCTGAGTGCGACAGTACGTAACTGTCGGAAAGTGATCCCACCGACACCCTGAACTTGAATACTTGTGGGGTTGAAGTTCAGTTTTGGACTTGGAACAAACAATAGATACCCACCAAATTTGGCGATATCACGTGCGGTGCATGCCGCATACGCCTTTGGCATCCATGGCTCGCAATACACAAACACACGGGCCAAAACACCTTTGATTGTCGTAGTGCCGACTTCTTTAGACACTCCTGCATCTGAGCAGTAATCATCCAATTTGTTTTGATAGATGTCAATCCTCTTTTTGCCAAATCCGTAGCTCGCCGCAACCCACTTCTCCATGCCGGGTTGACACTTCATCACTTGGAACATGCTCCGCTTCAGACCAAGTGTGTTGGTTGGCTTATACACACCATACGTAAGACCCGCTTGAGCATCGCCGAATTTGTCGCCAGAACCCTTGGCATTCGCCGGTGTCGCACAAAAAGCAAACACCATGACACAACAAATCGTGATCACGCGAAGAGCATTCTTCATTAGTTACCAGCCTAGTCGCAAGGTTTTTTGGTTATCAGTGCAATCGCACCTATTCCAGGCCCTGTATTAGTATTCGAAACATGATTTCAACAAAAAATTTGTGGGCAGGTAAATGATTCTCGTTGAGAACCTCACAAAAAGATTTGCGGGCGTCACCGCAGTAGACGACCTCAGTTTTACGGTCGCCCCTGGTCACGTGACCGGGTTCTTAGGGCCCAATGGCTCCGGCAAGAGCACCACAATGCGCTGCATGATCGGACTTGACCACGCCCAATCTGGTTCCGCAACTTTCAACGGAGTGCCCTACAGCAAATTGTCTCAACCCCTGCGGCGCGTTGGAACACTGCTTGATGCAGGTAATGCGCACAGTGGTCGAAGCGCACGCAATCATCTCTTATGGATGGCCGCCAACACTGGTATTGGCAAATCACGAGTTGATGCAGTACTCGAACAAGTAGGTCTCAGCGATGTCTCACGTCGCCGTGTGGGTAAATTCTCATTGGGCATGAAGCAGCGATTGGGCATAGCTTCCGTGCTGTTGGGCGACCCAGAAGTCCTCATCCTTGATGAACCAGTAAATGGTCTTGACCCTGAAGGAATCCGTTGGCTTCGCGATCTACTTCGCGATTTAGCCAAAGAAGGTCGCACCGTGTTGGTGAGTAGTCACCTGTTGTCAGAGATGGCACTTATTGCAGAAGAACTTGTCGTGATCGGACAAGGAAAACTCATCACGCAATGTTCGGTCGGAGATTTCACAACGCGCTTCGCCAAGCAATGGGTGCGAGTAGTCAGTCCTCAGATACAAGCCTTGAAGTCACTTGCGACAGAAAAAGGTGCAGTCGGTGTCGACGAACAAGGTGGAGTGAACTTTTCAGGAATAAGCGCCTTACAACTTGGAGAGCTTGCTGCCAGCGCCGGCATTGTTCTTCACGAACTTTCACCACAAGCCGGCTCATTAGAAGACGCGTTCCTTGATGCAACGGCCAGCTCTGTGCAGTTTCACAGTGCGCAATCCGAAGGGCTGGGCAAATAATGCTAAATCTCATGAAGAGCGAATTCATCAAGTTGCGCACGTTGCGTTCCACACTTGTAGCGACTTTCATACTTATTGCCTTTCCAGTCGTCATAACAGTGCTCAATGCATTTTTTCTGACTGAACCGAAAGACACATTCATGATTGAGATTCTCACGACAACTGGATTCGTGAGCATGCTGATGAGTGGCGTGTTGGGTGTTTTTGCAATAGCTCAGGAATATTCACAGGGAACGATTCGCATCACTTTTGCTTCTACTCCACTGCGGACGAAGGTATACGTTGCTAAAGCATTCGTTTTGTCGTTATGGGTTGCTTTCTCTGTTGCCCTCCTTCAGGTAATTGGTCTCGGCATTGCAAGTTTTGCCCTCAAAAGACGAGGATTTGATTTTGGCGTGATGTACAAACAGAACCCATACGACTCTGCGTGGCAGGTACTTTTTGCATTTGGTGCGGTGTGCATCCTGTTTGCACTAGTAGGTTTCGCACTTGGTGCGCTCTTGCGCAATTCGCCGGGTGCAATCTCCACACTGATTCTTGTGCCACTTTTAGTGGAGGGAATCCTTGTCGGTTTGCTGTCTGCAGTTTTCAAAATTGATATTTCTCGTAAAGTTCCTTTCACCGCTGCTCTTAACTCGGTGCAAATCAACCCTGATGGTTCTAGGTGGTCATTGGTGGGTTACTTCGGAATTTGGTGCCTTGGCCTGTCTATTTTGGCAGCCTTGTTTATGAAGCGCCGAGACGCATAAACAGCTCTCCTTAATTCGTCAGTACAGTTGCCCGAGGTGAATACCTCGATGAAGTGGGTGACGTGGGATCAGGCCGCAGCCTGCGCAGTTATTTGCATTGTCCTTGTGTCGTTTTTGCGTCGACTTTCTCGCACCAAAGTTCGCAGTGTGATCATTTCTTGGTGCACAGAATTGGCACTCATTTCAGGCCTCTACATGCTTTGGCGACTTGCCATGACTCTTCCCCTTGATCATGCACCAGGAGCAATTGAACGCGCGCATCAGATCAATGATCTACAGCAGCGCCTTCATCTGCCCACTGAGCTTTCACTGCAGCATTTTGTGATGAAGTATGAATGGCTCGCTCAGTCAACAAACGCCTTTTACGCAATCGCCCATGTGCCCGCAACTGTTGCCTTCATGATTTGGTTATTCTGGCGACACCGTGATGCTTACCCACGCTGGCGCAACGGCCTTGCGATGCTCACCGCTGCGTGCCTAGTGATTCGTTACATTCGCGTCGCCCCTCCACGATTCCTACCTGAGCTTGGGTATGTCGACCTTGCTACGCGTTATGGGCTCTCGGTATACGGGCCTGTTGGCACCGGTGTGTCCGACCAATTTGCCGCGATGCCGTCGATCCATGTTGGTTGGGCTGCCCTGGTCTCGTTTGGCATTGTTGCTGCGTCAACCAGCAAATGGCGCTGGGTATTCATGGCACATATCGTGCTCACCATTTATGCAGTGTCCGCAACTGGCAACCATTGGTGGCTTGATGGAATTGCGGCAATTGTGCTGCTCGTTGTCGCGCTTCGGATTGACGATTATGCGCGACCACGAATTACACGGTCATTATTATCAAAAATTAATTGACGAGATCAACAGCAACTTTCCAGATCGTTCGCGAGGCAAGCTTTTCCTTGCGTCCAATCGGTTTACTCATTTGTACAGAAGCACATCCACTACTCAACAAATAGGCTTTTAAGCTCTCATTCCGCTTATCAAATAACTGTGTGTTGGCTTTTGACTTGGTGAGTGGCTCTACGCCGGTTATTGAACAAGAAAGAACGGCAGAGTTATTGTCTGCAATAAATGCAGACCATTGAGAAACTTGTTTTCGATCAACCACTGACGAGTACGTCTTGAAATCATGAGTCCAATTAAAGTCGATGGCGCTCGCAGAAGGTTCAACATCTACTTTCCATGTTCGATTTATTGTTGCTGATTGCGTGGATCGTGAGGGTATACGGATGGCGACCTTCTCACATCCGTTGTATTTCAACATCGTGATCAGCGAAGTTTGGCGGTTCTCGAAGAGCTTGTTGTTGGCTTTCGATTTTTCGGACGGACTTACCCCGGTAATAGAGCAACTCAGCACAGATGAACCCTGACTTGAAGCAAATGCAGACCAGGCCACTTGACTATTCCTGAAGACGCTTGCCACGTATGGCAAGAACGTAATCGACCACGATCTCGTCACTACCACTGGAATCGCAACCGGTGGGGTTGCAGCAGGTGCAGCAGGTGCATTTACTGCGGCTGGAGCTGGAGTTACAACAATTGGTTTTGCTGCAGGTGTGGCTATCGCCATTGGATTCACCACAACGATTTCTGGATCTTCATAGATCAAAACAGTTACTGTCCCATCCGTTGTGGCGGTTCCGATCAACGTCACTACTCCACCGAGAATGGCGTACGTTTTTGCACCAGCTTTAATAGTCGTGTTGGCAATCGTCATTGAAATTGGTTTGTCAGTAGCCGTCAAAGGCACTGAGCCATCAGCCGCCACCCACGCAACTACTAGCGAAATCACGAAACCACCATCTCGTTCAATCAATTTGCCCGCTCTAGATAGATCGTTTACTAGATACACATCGATGACGGTTCCTGCAGGCAACCCATCGGCTGGATATCGCAACGTAACCGAACTCACCGCAGTTTCTGCGGCAAAGGTGTTTCCAACACCATTGGCAGTGGTGATCGTTCCTATTTTTGTCTTAGAACCAAGCCCGTATAACGATGTTTGAGTCCATTGCGCATAACGAATGAAGTTTGTGGTTTGTCCATGGACATGTGGAAACGAAATCGCTGTACCACCAGTTGCACTTACGAACCATCCCGTGAATGTGTATCCAGTGCGAGATGGCGTGCCCGGTGAAGCACTAATCGAACCACCAGTAGTCGTCGACCCAGCAGTAATCGCACTACCCAACTGCGAGTCATAAGTGATTGTCAACGAATTCGCAGACCACTGTGCGTAGAGAACAAAACTTGAAGTCTGACCATGCGCAGATGGAAACGAAATCAAAGCCCCACCCGAAGATGCAGCAAACCAACCAGTGAACTCATAACCAGTTCGAGAAGGTGTGCCCGGTGAAGCAATCGAACCACCCGTCGTTGTCGACCCAGCAGTAATAGCAGTACCCAACTGCGAGTCAAACGTAACTGTTAAAGCATTCGCGGTCCACTGGGCGTATACAACGAAACTCGAAGTTTGACCGTGCGTGTATGGGAACGAAATCAAAGCCCCACCCGAAGATGCTGTAAACCAACCAGCGAATCCATAACCAGTGCGAGAAGGTGTACCCGGTGAAGCAATCGAACTACCCGTAGTTGTTGATCCAGCCGTAATCGCACTACCCAACTGCGAGTCATATGTAACCGTCAACGAATTCGCAGTCCACTGGGCGTATAGAACGAAACTTGAGGTCTGGCCATGCGCATACGGAAACGAAATCGCAGCTCCACCAGTTGCAGCCGCAAACCATCCCGTGAATGTGTATCCAGTGCGAGAAGGTGTACCCGGTGAAGCCAAGATTGAACCACCAGTAATCGTCGCACCAGCCGTAATTCCACTGCCCACCTGCGAGTCATACGTGATTGTCAACGAATTCGCAGACCACTGTGCGTAGAGAGTGAAACTTGCAGTCTGTCCATGGACATACGGAAACGAAATCGCTGTACCACCAGTTGCACTTGCATACCATCCCGTGAATGTGTATCCAGTACGAGATGGCATACCTGGCGAAGCCGAAATTGAACCACCAGTAATTGATGATCCAGCCGTAATAGCAGTACCCAACTGCGAGTCATAGGTAACTGTCAACGAATTCGCAGACCACTGTGCGTAGAGAGTGAAACT
>CANGZK010000008.1 GCA_947458565.1 Acidimicrobiaceae bacterium | reverse complement strand
GAACCCGAATTTGCAGGAATGATTGATTCGTCATATCAGACGTCGACTCCGGCATGGCCAGACTTGCCAAAGGGTTTACATGGGGCCAATGTCATCACGATCGTTTTTGATGACATGGGTTTTTCTCACCCAAGTTGTTTTGGCAGCACGCTCCACACTCCCAACATCGATCGTCTCGCGCAAAACGGTTTGCGATACACCGGTTTTCACACAACAGCATTGTGCTCGCCTTCACGTGCAAGCTTGTTGACAGGTCGCAATCATCACGCAGTTGGCATGCGTGGCGTATCCAACTGGAATACAGGTTTCCCAAATATGCGCGGAGGCATTACGCCTAAGGCTGCCACGATGGCAGAGGTGTTGCGACTCGAGGGTTATGCAACCTTGTGTGCAGGTAAATGGCACCTTGCACCAATGGAGGAGTGCACTGCAGCAGGTCCGCACACCAACTGGCCGTTGCAAAAAGGATTTGATCGCTTCTACGGATTTTTGAATGGCGAAACCGATCAGTTCTATCCTGAACTCACTCGCGACAATCAACATATTTTGCCGCCACGCACTCCAGAAGAGGGTTATCACCTCTCGGAAGATCTTGTTGATCAATCAACAACTTGGATACGGGATCTCGTTTCAGTTCGACCCGATCGTCCATTTTTCTTGTATCTCGCATTTGGTGCTCAGCATGCACCGCACCATGCACCAGATAGTTATTTGGCAAAGTGGCGTGGCAAGTTTGACGAAGGTTGGGATGTGCATCGCGATGTTTGGTTCAAGCGACAGATCGAGATGGGCATTGTTCCGCCCGACACCGTGCTTTCGCCGCGCAACCCAGGCGTGCGCCCATGGGTTGAACTAACCGCCAACGAAAAATTATTTGCCTGCCGTTTGCAAGAAGCCTTTGCTGCGATGCTCGATCACACCGATGCACAGATTGGTCGTTTGCTCGACTTTTTGGATGAGCACAATTTGACCGACAACACGATGATCGCGTTACTGTCAGACAACGGTGCAAGTCGTGAAGGCGGACCACAAGGAGTTGTTGACGAATTCAGTTTTTTCAACAGCATGTGGGAAGACGTCGACGATATGGTTGCTAACCGGCTTGACGACATTGGCACCAAGAACGCGCACTCCAACTATCCGTGGGGCTGGTCGCAAGTGGGTAATACCCCAAGTCGTTGGTACAAGTCGCAAACATACGGCGGCGGTATTCGTGACTCGCTGATTATTCAGTGGCCAAAAGGAATAGATCAACCGGGTGGCATTCGTTCACAGTTTTGCCACATCACTGACCTCGCACCAACGGTGTATGACGCTCTTGGTATCACGGTGCCACCTGTGGTGAATGGGCATGGGCAGATGCCAATGCACGGCGAGAGCCTGTCATACACGTTCAATACTTCAACGCGAGAGACCAAGCGCGGACCGCAATATTTCGAGATGATGGGGCATCGCGCGATCTGGGCTGATGGATATAAGGCCGTCACATTTCATGATCAAAACGTGCCATACGAAAACGACACGTGGGGTTTGTACAAACTCGACGAGGATTTTTCGGAGATGCATGACTTGTCGGTAACGCAACCAGAAAAGCTCAAAGAAATGATTGCGCTGTGGTGGGAGCAAGCAGAGTTGCATGGTGTGTTGCCACTTGACGATCGTGGTATCGAAATTTTCGGAACAAAGTCACGCCCTGGTTCGCCGCACTACGGAAACACGTATACGTATTATCCGCCCGTTGCGCACATTCCAGCGGACGCATGTCCATTGTTAAGCGGTCGGGCCTGGACAATTACTGCGGACATCATCGTTGGTAATCAACCAGTTGAAGGCGTGATCTATGCACGTGGTGCTCACAACATCGGACACTCGTTCTTCGTCAAAGATTCTGTTTTGCACTTTGACTACAACGCACTCGGCAAGCATCAGCGAGCAAGCGCACCAATCACCCTGAAACCAGGAAACCATCAACTTGGCGTTCGATTCGATCGCGAAGACTCAACAGGAACGATCACGCTGATGGCTGATGGCAAAGACATCGGTTCGGTACATATTCCTAAGATCGTGCGAGTGCTCGGTTCGATGGGAATGGATTTAGGAAGCGATCAACTGTCGCCAGTTGTCAGTGACTACGTTGCGCCATTTGCATTCAACTCCACTATCTCTAAAGTGCCTTTTGAAATTCGCAGTCGAGCAACCAAAGCTGACATCGATGCATTTTTGAAAACCGAAGCAGCAAAGGAATAACACTTCTATGTCAAACGAACTGATTCTCGACTCGTTGCAGCGGCGCATGAAGGCCTTGCATTCGCTGTATGACCAAGCATTGAGCACCATGACGATTGATCATGTCAATCACTTTGAGCGCGAGGGAGTCATGCCAATTGCATTCAGTCTGTTCCATATTGTCAATGTGATTGACGGCTCGTTCATGCTGATCACCGGCGTTGCTCCGATCTGGAATGACGAGTGGAAGGCCCGTGTCAACCCATCGATCGCCGATCACGGCAAGCACAAAACAGTGGAAGAAATGGTTGGCCAGCGCATTGGCAACTACGAAGCTTTTCAGGAGTACTTGCAATTAGTTTTTGGCCGCGTGCATTCATGGCTCGAGACTTTGGATCCAAATGAACTGACCCGTGTTGTGATTGCCCGTCCGTTTCCACCGCAGATTGAGTCAACATATTCGGCTCGCGTAGCGGGCGAAGTAGGTATCACGGTGTTGGATGCGGTTGAGTGCTGGATTTACCAACACGGGTTGCGCCATATGGGTGAGATTGAACTCGCGCGTGGGCTTGTTGGTCTTGGGGGAATGACGAGCTAGAGATTTGCGGCGTGTTTAGCGCTGCGGACCACGGATGAGTTTGCCCGGCAGTTCTCCGGTGAACTCATCATTTTCAACTGTCTGTACGCCACTCACAAAAGTTTTGTTGTAGCCGCGCGCAGTTTGCACGAGGCGTCGGCCCTGAGCGGGTAGGTCGTAAGCCATGTATGGCATGTCAAAACCCAGCTCGTCGAAATTGATCATGTTGAGGTCTGCTTTCATGCCAGGGGCAACAATGCCTCGGTCGAGCAAGCCATGTATCTCTGCAGTTTGTCGTGTTTGACGATAGACGATGTGTTCGAGTGAAAGTTTTGGACCACGAGTGCGGTCGCGTGCCCAGTGTGTGAGCATAAATGTTGGCATGCCACCGTCGCAGATTGCGCCGCAGTGCGCACCGGCATCACTCAAACCATTTCGTGTTTGCGGATGTTGCATCATTTCGTACGTCATTGAAAGATCGCCGTAGATGTAGTTGAAGAATGGCGAGTAGATCATGCCCTTGCCATCGTTTGTCAACAGATGATCGACGATCAATTGCATCGGCGCAACACCAGTTCGCTTTGCTATTTCGCCAATTGCAGTGCTTGGATGCGGTTCGTAATCGATGTTGGCGGTAGTGACTGGATACATACGGTGCAAAGATTTTGTGACGAGCCCGTTGTAAAAGCCATCTGTAGGTATTTCGCTCACGAATCGTGCACGTCGCACTGGGTCTTTGAGCGCGGCAATGCGTTCGGCAAATGGCAAGTGGGCTACTTCGTGATATGCGGGGTGGGCGAGCAATGGATGCACGCTGCCCTCAAGGCACATCAAGATGCCGATAGACCTACCAGCGGTTTGAGCAACGATCTTTTCTCCATCGGCGTGTGCCTTCGTGAGCAACGCAAGAGTTTTGCGCCACACTTCGCTGCCGTCATCCAACTGATTGACGTTGACACTGACAGTGGCACCAGAGCGGCGCGCAAGCTCTTGCATCCACGGCCATTCGTCAACAGGCACGCGCGAATGCTCGGGTGAAAACTGGAAGATGCCGTGGCCAACTCGTTTCATTGCATCGGCAATGCCAAACAACTCATCTGGCTGGGCATTTGTGCCCGGCACTAGCTCGCCGTGCTTGCTGCGATGTAACGACGTACGTGAGGTAGAAAACCCAAGTGCGCCAGCACGTAGTGCCTCTTCGGTGAGCGCGCTCATCTGTGCAATGTCTTCTGCTGTTGCATCTTCATTGGCAGCACCGCGGTCACCCATCACGAATGCCCGAAGTGCACCGTGCGCAATCTGCGTGCCCATGTCAATGATGTGGGGGGTGCGCTCAAGGGCGTCCAAATACTCGGGAAACGAAGTCCATTCCCACTTGATTCCTTCAACCATTGCGGAGCCGGGAATATCTTCGACTCCTTCCATGAGGTCAATGAGCCATTGATGGCGATCGGGTGCTGCTGGAGCAAAGCCAACTCCGCAATTACCCATGACTACAGAAGTGACGCCGTGCCAACTACTTGGAGTGAGCCAAGGATCCCATGTTGCCTGAGCGTCGTAATGCGTGTGCACGTCGACCCAGCCCGGAGTGAGCAACAATCCATCGGCATCTATGTGGCGATGTGCGTGCGCTGTCGAGACCGATCCAGGTGCACCAACTTCGCTAATGATTCCGTCGACAAATGCAACATCGGCGTGCCGTGCAGGCGAACCGGTGCCGTCAACCAGATTGGCTCCCGTGATGACGGTTCGATTACCGGATTGCATGACTGGAAAATCTAATACGAGAAGTGCTGGTTGCGCTACTAGACGCAGCGATTGCGAATTATTCCAACACCCTCAAGGGTTGTCTCAATAATGTCGCCCCGTTGTAGGTACATGGGCGGCTTATGTCCATGACCAACACCAGAAGTGGTACCGGTGAATATTGCGTCGCCTGGAAAGAGTTGGCAGATGCCAGAGAGGTAAGAAACGATCTCGGAAACGTCAAAAATCATGTCGTTGGTTTTGGTGTCTTGGCGAATCTGGCCATTGACCGTGCAGGTGAGGCGTAGGTCGTCACGACTTGAATTGTTGTGCATGTCGGCAACCCACGGACCCATCGGAGTAAAACCAGTGCGACTTTTTCCGAGACTGAATTGCGGTGGCACGCCGCTGTATTGCAGCGTGCGATCAGAGATGTCTTGGCCTGCAGTAATTCCTGCAATGTATTGCCAAGCGTCTGCTTGAGAAATGTTTGTACCACCAGCACCGATCACGATGACGAGTTCGGATTCGTAGTCGCATGTTGTGCCAACGAGTTGAACGTCGCCACAGGGTGTATTGATCGAACTTTGAAACTTGGCAAACGTGAGCGGGGTAGACGGGATTGGGCTACCCATCTCTTCAGCGTGTTTTTTGTAGTTCAGACCTACTGCGAAAAGCTGTCGTGGCCGAGGCACAGGGCAATCAAGTTGCTCAAGTGAGCATGCAACACCGTCTGTTGAACTCAGCGTTTCAGCATGTGCGCGAAGCGACTCCCAAGCCGAGTAGCACGACATCACATCGCTTGGCAACGAGCCGTTGCTGGAATGCTCAACATCAACAACACGAAACTCGGTTGATGATCCGATGACAAATTGCGCTCGACCTTGAACCGACGCAAGTTTGAGAGACATGGTTATCTCTTTGTGCTGAGTTAGAGCCGACCGTATGCGGCGCGGCGCTGTGCTTCAGCCTTTGCTCTGTCGAGACGATCTTTTTCTTTGCGTTCTGCACGTGCACGACGTTTTTCATCTTGTGCAGCAGCATCGACTGTTGAACCGCCGGTTGCACCACGAGTGGTGGTTGCTGGTGCACTTGGAATTTTGAATCGATCATCAGTTAAAACAAGTTTGCGGAAACCGCCAAGCGAAACCGAATATTGAACAGCCATGAGGCGCACTGCATCGAGGCCAAATGTTTCAACAAGAGCTGGAATCACAAGTTGCAGATCTTCCAAGCTTGGATCGTCCGACTGATCACCGAGTAACTCGATTGCTCGCTCCGTTGCGCCTTCACCGAACAACACGCCAGTGTCGAGATACGAGCGACGCTCTTTCATGGCCTCACGAATTTTTGGTGCGAGTGTGGCTGGCTCGGTAAATGCGCCGGCTGGAAGTGCGAGCACTTTGGCGAGGGCATCGCGCAGCTTTTCTTCCACTGCTCCTGCAAGCTTGACGATTGATTCATCAGACAATGTGCTGAAAACTGCCGCGTAACGGCGCTCGATCAAAATGGTGTCTCGGGAGTTACTGACGGGCATGGGATGTTCCTTTTCTGCGCTGTTGTAGCGACGCTTCAGTGTGTCAGGTGCGGGCCCTCGTTACTACATGTTTCGCATCTTGTTTCGTATGATGTGCCCATGAAGGCAGCCACTCCAGCCCTCGTCACCCTCGAACAACTTGGTATTGACTATGTTGCGCACACGTTTGACCACGACGCAGCCATCACAGATGACATCGGTTACGGCAGGGCAGCCGCTCATGCTCTTGGCGTGGAAGAGGATCGGGTTTATAAAACGCTTCTGGCGCAGTCGGAGAATGGGCCTGTGGTTGCAATTGTGCCCGTTAATACGCAGCTTTCGCTCAAAGCACTGGCGCAGGTTCTGAAGGCAAAACGCTGCGAAATGGTGGCAGCGCGAGATGCGTCGCGCATCACCGGTTATGTCGTTGGGGGCATCAGCCCGTTTGGTCAGAAGCGAATGCTGCCGACTGTTGTAGACGAAAGCGCTGTGCTGCACACAACTCTTTTTGTGAGTGGCGGGCGCAGGGGTTTAGACATTGAGGTCGGTGCTGACGATCTGATTGCTGTGCTGCATGCCATGCTTGGTGCAATTGCAACAGCTAGTGACTAACAAGTGCCTGAACTTCACGGATGTTCATTTGATGCGAAGTATGCAACGTCAAGTCACCAATGGTTCCACTTGCTCCCAAGTTTGTAGACCAAGTGACATGCCATTGCACTGCAACATCAGATTCAAATAATCCGCTGACTTGTGTCGCTGAAGAATGGCGATAGGTGTACATACACGGAGAAGGCATGCGGTCTCCAAATTGTGACATCCATATCAATCCTGGGTTTTTGCATGTGAGTGGGCCGGTGCCCAAGTTGCCATCGCCCGGATTGAAAATCAGTTTTTTGGGTGTGGCTTTAGTGGTAACCGAGATAATTCCTGCCGGAGTGATGATGGACGCAGTGACTGCAACAGGAATCCATAACAAAGGGTTGACCCAAATCCATGTCCCTACATCAACAAATCCACGCCGTGCAGGTGGGGCAAAGTTGCCCCACATTGCTGGGAGATTGTCGTATACGACGGATGCTGCATGTTGTGCAAGTTGCTTGGTAGAAACTTGGGGAATCCAGTGATAGGTGGTTGCTGGATCACGAGCAGGACATGTGTAGTCAAACAATCTGTACTGAGTGGAACCAATCTGTTTTGTTACGGCATTGCCAGGGCCGGTTGCACTTGCATCGCGGGGCATTGACTCTGACCATTCGCATTCGGTGTCTGAGTCACTGCCAACCGAGGGTGGAGCACCATATTTAATGCCAGCAATAATTTGATCACCATGCGCAGAGCCGCTGACATCGATTGTTGAACTGTTGACTGACGATCCGTCAATCAACGGAGCTTGTGTTGCGTGAGCCACAACCGAACTCGCAGTGCCCAAGAGTGCTGCGGCAATGGCAATTGACATGACACGTTTTGTGTTTGATTTCATGGCTTTGGGAATCCGCATTGGTCAACATTGAATTTGGTCATGCTGGTTGTCCACGAATGTATTTTCCAGACGCCGTTATCTAGCGTGAGCATCCAAGCCGATAGATACGAAGCGATTGTGTCATTGAAAATAATGTCGTCAAGCGGGCTCGGTGTTGCTCCGGCATCAACCATGACAATTGAGTTGTAGCTACACGTATTAACTATCGCATTATTGGCATCAATGATGCTGAGCGAATCAATGCGCACAAGTGCAACCCCCGAACCCTTGCTGGCCTGAATGTTGGCGACGGAATAGTCGCGCACACGACGTGTGAGATCTGCGCGCTGCGGAGAATTTGGTGCAGAGATTCGTGTGACATCGCAATTTTTTGGTGCAACCATGCACTCGTGGTAGTAGTTATCGTCGGCAATGAAGTCTCTACGCAACTGCTTGACGATGTCGGGCGGTGGGTCAATGCTCACACTCGTCGTGGTTGGAATTGAGTCAATTGCCACGTTCATGTCGCCCGTTGGAGGTAACCGCACCGTGCCGGTGTCGAGTTGAAGTGCGCCGCCTTGAGAGACGCACGCACACAACCCAATGAGCAGTGGGGCAAGCAACCAGTTTTTTGCATTCATGCGGGTCCTTTGTTCGTGTCCGAATGTGGATATTGACATCCCAAATGTGCAGTAGGCAGATCGAGCTCATAAAAACAGACGGTAGAATTGCTAGACCCCAAAATGAGCCAACATCACCCAGACCTCGCGGCCGAGCAGGCCCATATTGATAGGGCATATGAGTGCCTTGAGCGCAGCCGAACAGACGCGTGGCGAATCAGAACCCTCAATGAAGCTGACACGGGTGGCACATTTCAGGCCCGCTACGAGCGCAACGCTTTTGACGAACAATTGGTGTTGCGTCTGACGCAATTAGATCTGGGTGACGCAGCACTCGTATTTGGTCGCATTGATCGATTCGGTGAGTCCGAAGGCGAGATCGAAAGTTTTCACATCGGCAGGCTTGCTGTTGCCGACGAGCATCGCGAGCCGGTCGTAGTCGATTGGCGTGCTCCAGTTTCTGAGCCGTTTTATCGCGCAACTGGCCGTGAGTCGATGGGCCTTGCGCGACGTCGCCACTTTGCTGTCAATGGTCAAAAGTTGTTGGGCATCGAAGATGAGTTGTTCGGGGAAGGACATCTAGGCGTCGGACATGATGAAGGTCTTGGTGGAGGAGTCGCATCGGGTGTTGAACAAACCGCAACTGGTTTGCGTGGATACTCAACATTGTTGACAGCACTAGCACGAGGTCGCACAGGTCAGCTTGGCGACATCGTTGCAACGATTCAAGCCGAACAAGATCAGATCATTCGATCCGCACACAACGGTGTGCTTGTTGTGCAGGGTGGCCCAGGTACTGGAAAAACAGTTGTGGCTTTGCACCGTGCTGCGTATTTGTTGTACACCTTTCGGTTTCCGCTCGAAGATCAAGGCGTGTTGGTCATTGGTCCAAACCGCGTCTTCTTGCGTTACATCGAGCAAGTGTTGCCTTCATTGGGCGAAGCCGGCGTTGAACAAGTTGTGTTGGCCGACTTGGTGCCAGGCCATCGCATTGGAGTGATTGACACCAATGCGGCAAAGAGGACCAAAGGCGACATTCGGATGGCGAAAGTGATTGCAAAAGCTGTTCAAGATCGACAACGACCTGTTCGCGATGACGTCGAGATTCCTTATGGTGCTGGTTACATGCGATTGCGAGCCGCAGAGTCTGCACGCATTGTGCGCGATGCACGACGACGGTTTCGCCGTCACAATGCAGCGCATCGTTGGGTCGAGACAGAAGTGATCTCGGCAATGATCGCTTCAAGCCGCAATCCAGACGCCGATGTAGATACGTTGCGCGACTCGTTGCGCGACATTCCAGAGTTTCGTGCAACCCTTGCGCGAATGTGGCCGATGCTTGTGCCGGCCGAACTTTTACATGACTTATTTGGATCTGCAGCGCTTGTGAAGTCGGCAGCGAAGGACGAATTTTCTGCAGAAGAATATGAGTGCCTAGTGCGCGCACGCAGTAACTCTCTTGCCGAAGTGTTGTGGAGCGATAGTGATGTTGCGTTGCTCGACGAAGCACTTGCATTGTTGGGGCCAAGGCCGCGCAAGAACGGCAAGATTGACGAGACCGATGAGGTTCGCGTATTTGGCCACATTGTGATTGACGAAGTGCAAGATCTCACACCGATGCAGTTGCGTATGGCTTCGCGCAGGTCATTGAGTGGGGCCATGACTGTCGTTGGCGACTTAGCGCAGGCAACTGGCCCATTCGCACCAAATGATTGGTCGGACTTGTTGCAGTATTTGCCAACGAAGCGCGAGCAAGAAGTGATTGGTCTCACCGTTGGCTACCGAATTCCTGCCCAGATTATGTCGCTTGCAGACAAAGTGATGCTCGAAGCAGCGCCGTCGTTGCGTGCTCCGAAGTCGGTTCGCGAAGGTGATTTTGGGCCCGACATCGTTGAAGTAAAGAGCGGTAATGACTTGCTTGATGCCGTGATTGAACAGGCAAAGATTTTGCTCACAAATGTTGGAGAGGGCAACGTTGCAATCGTTTGCCCAGACGACATGACCGATGCTGTAGATAGTGCGCTCACCGCTGCAGGGGTTGCTCACGGGCGGGCTAACACAACTGCGCTCGACTCGCGTCTCACAGTGGTGCCAGTGAGTGTTGTTAAAGGTCTCGAATTGGACGGCGTGTTGGTGGTTGAGCCCGCTCGCATCGTTGCAAGCCAGGTGCACAGACTGCGAGCTCTGTATGTTGCGCTTACTCGTTCGACACAGCGTTTAACGGTCGTGCACAGCGAGCCGCTGCCGCCATCAATGCAGAGCTAATTGCGTCGCTTATTTTCGCTAATCGTTATTGCTGCGACTGAATCACTAAATCAAGAAACCGCACTGCCTTGTCGGCATCGGCTGGTCGTGTGCGCTGCACAGAACTTGAAGCAAGATCAATAATTCGTTGCATATCTAGAACCGTTTGCTCAACTGTTTCGCCACCTGCCGACACGATTTGTGGCTTCAGTGCATCCCAAATATTGAGCACAGTTGCAAGAGTGGTTTTGGCTCGAGGCCTATCTTCGTTCGTGATTGCAAGCGAAAGATCTGAGAGAGTTGATTTCAATTGCTCGTACAGCTCAACTGTGGTGCCAGTTGGCAAAGTGGTGACAGATGGCAGGGCGAGAGTGGTTGGTGCTGAAAGGTTGATGGTCGTTGCACAACCCGTGCCACCAAATATCAGTGCGCCAAATAAGACAGATGCGCCTATTTTTTTCAACAACTTACTTCTTGCACTCTGCATGGTTCTACGCAAGCACAAGAATTCGTGAGCTAGTAAATTCGTCTAGCGCCACGTCATTGTCGTCAACACGAACGACGCGCGAACCATCTTTGTTTGAGGTAACAATCGTGCCGCTATGTCCTGGCTTGAGGTTGGCCTGTTCAAGAATTTCGAGAACACCGGGTGCAAACTCGAGTTCCTCGGGAATGCGGTTAACGGTGAACAACTTGCCTTCAAGAACTTCGCTGAGTGGTGAGAGGCGCTCTTGTCGGTATGAAGACCCAGGGATGGGGTTTCCATGTGGACACGTTGTTGGATTGTGCAGAACGCGATTCATTGCGCTCTCAACGTCTTGGTTCATAATGTGTTCCCACTTGCCAGCCTCATGGTGTGCATTTGCCCAAGAAAGTCCGAGCACGTCTGTGAGAAACCGTTCGGCAATGCGGTGGCGACGAACAACTCGTTCGGCGAGTACGTCACCGTCCGGAGTAAGCGAGATCTTTGCGCCACGAATGACGATCAAGCCTTCGGTTTCCATGCGCTTGATCATTTCGGAGACTGATGGGCGAGAGACACCAAGACGGTCTGCTACTCGAGCTTGAATGACATCAATATGATCTTCGCGCAACTCAAAAATGCATTCGCAATACTCTTCAAATGCTGGGTGGTGTTCGCCTGTGGTTGCCACTTAGTCTCCTAACGTTTCACGTCCGACACCGCGTAGGCCAGCCCACACGAGATCTGCAACTTGTTTACCAATGACTTCTGGATTAAATGCAATGTTGTTGTCAAGCAAATGGCGCACGACACCCTCGGTCGCGCCAATGACTCCGTGAGCAAGTGTGCGCAAATGTGCTGCATCTAGATCGACGGCGATGAGTGGAGCAATTGCATTTGCCGAATTGTCAACAACTCGACGCACAGCACTTGCAAACTCTGCGTCATTGCGTGTTCCACTATCAAACAAAAACTTGAAGCGATTTTGGTCTGCTGCTGCCCACCGAAAGAACGCGATCGTTCCTTGCTCGGCTTGAAGCCTGCCGCCTGTGGCTTGGACGGTGGCTTTGGTGATTTCATTGATCATTTGTGTACCAGCATCTTCAATCAGCGCCAAAAATAATGCACGCTTTGATTCAAAATGTTGATAGACGACTGGCTTTGTTATTCCGGCCATGTCGGCAATGTCGTTCATCGACGATTCGTGGAACCCTTTAGTAGCAAATACCTTTAATGCGACATCTAAAATCTGGTCTTTGCGTTCGTGAGCGGGGAGTCTCGTTGACATGTCGCTACTACCGTACTCGTGTTGTCGGTGAACGCCTATTTGGTGCCTATACGCCGTTAATTTTGTCTTCTTTTTCGGCAGACTTTATTGCGTATCCCAAAACAATTGCAGGGGCGAGCAGAATGGAGCCGATGACAAGACCGGCAGTAGCAAGACGGCCGATGAGGGGCGAAAACGTGTCGATCAGCCCAACTGCAACTGCGACAATTGACACGCCAAATGAGAGGTAGCCAATGCGATTGGCTCGTTTTGTCCATACAGCAATAAGGCTGCGACGGCGTCGGACTGGATCAGGAGTTTGTGGTGTTGATGTCATAGCCTCAAACCCATGGTAGAGGGCGCACGGGTGAATAAAGACATCACTGTTTCCCTCGACTGGCGCGACCAAGTAGCGGTCGTCACAATCAATCGCCCCGAGAAACGCAATGCCGTCGATGTCGCAACGTTGCATGCGTTACGGCAAGCCCAACTTGATGCGCTTGCAGGTTCGGCGCGAGTGTTGGTGCTCACTGGCGCAGCGCCAGCGTTTTGTGCTGGAGCCGATTTGGTGGGAGTGCACGAAGACGAATTTCATGAAGCATTACAGGTGGTACTGAGGGGTTTTACTCAATTGCCATTCGTAACAATGGCTGCGGTCGATGGCCCAGCGCTCGGTGCAGGTGCACAACTTCTCGTGTCATGCGATGTTCGGGTTGCAACACCTACAAGTGTGATTGGCGTGCCTGCAGCAAAACTTGGATTGGTTGTTAATCACTGGACTGTCGAGCGCATTGTGCACGAATTATCGTGGCCTGTCGCTCGTGCAATGTTGCTGGCGGCAACTACATATACAGGAGCAGAATTGGCAGGGTTTGGATCAGTGCATCGCCTCGGTTCGTTGAGTGATGCTCTTGAGTGGGCTGATGAAATTGCTCAACTCGCACCGCTGACGATCGAAGGACACAAGATTGCTCTCGAGTCAACAGCAGGTCTACCTGATGTCAATGAATTGGTGCGAGCAGCGCGCGAAAAAGCGATGCTGTCCAGCGATGCAAAAGAGGGTCGCACGGCATTTGCCGAAAAGCGCAAACCGAGGTTCATCGGATCATGAGCACTGTTGTTGATTTTCGTGATGCAGTAGTTGTGTTCAACGGATTTCCGGCGTTGGCCGAAGCGTCGATTGAAGTACAACAAGGCGAGATCGTGTTATTGCAAGGGCCAAACGGTGCAGGTAAGACAACGCTGCTTCGTGCGTGTGCTGGATTGTTGCCAATCGTGCGCGGCGAAGCAAGTGTGTTGGGAGTTGACCTGTGTGTTGATCGTCAATCAGTGCGTCCACGAGTTGGTTTGCTTGGACACGCCAACGGTTTGTTTGCAGATCTCACCATTGGCGAAAATGTTTTGTTTTGGGCACAGATGGTTGGCGCATCAAACGTGGAAGTTGCAGCAACACTGCAACGCTTTGGCATTGATGGTCGATTGTCTCAACAAAAAGTCATGCAGTTGTCTGCGGGTCAAAAACGTCGTTGTGCATTGGCTTGTCTTGTCGTGCGTCGTGCAGAGTTGTGGCTACTCGACGAACCACACGCCGGGCTAGATGCAAGTGCACGAGATGAAATTGATGCAATTATTCGCGAAGCATGCGCTGCCGGAGCAACGGTGTTGATTGCGTCGCACGAACTCGAGCGCGCCCGTGGGCTTGCCACTCGAAGTGTCTCAGTTGTTGCTGGTCGGGTGGTGTCATGAGCACACAGCTTTCACTCGGTCGCGTTGCACGGGCGGTAGCGGCAAAAGATTTGCGTATCGAGATGCGTAGTCGTGTCGTGATCAACCAAGTTTTTCCATTTGCAGGTCTTGTGATGGTGATGTTTGCATTTGCGCTTGACAACGATGACGTATTGACCAGGGTTGCGGGTGGCCTTGTGTGGCTCGCCACGTTGTTTTCGTTGATCATCATCATCCAACGGTCGTTTGCTGTCGACACTGCCGACGGAGCGCTCGAAGCACAACGAGTAGCAGGACTTGATCCAGCCGGGATATTTATAGGTAAAGCTTTAGCGGTGATGATGCAACTCGTCACACTTGAGGTTGTGTTGTTCCTTGCAGCAATTGTGTTGTACCGAGTGCAATTGCAGAGTGATGGAGTAGTGCTGTTGGTCACTTGTGTAATAAGCGCAACGGCGGGATTGAGCTTCGTGGGTACGCTGTATGGCGGTTTGACTGCCGGAGCACGAGGGCGAGAAACATTGTTGCCTTTGTTGATGCTTCCGGTTGTTGCACCAGTACTTATTGGTGCAACTCGCGCCACTGAGTCGGCGTTTATGAGTGGAGGAGCAGCGGTGTCGGATGGCTGGCCATGGGTTGGAGTACTCGTCGTCTTTGCTGCCGTTTTTGGGCTCGGTGGAATTTTGTCCTTCGGATCGCTGATAGAGGAATAGAGGAGTAGCGATAGATGAACGTTCAAACATTTAATGCGCGGGTTGCTACTCCAACAACACGTTTGGTTGGTGCCATGGCAATTGCATCAATGGCTTGGGTCGTGCTCGGCGGATTGTTTGTCACTCCAAAAGATGTAGACCAGGGCGACGCGGTGCGAATTATGTACGTGCACGTACCTACTGCATGGGTCGCATATCTTGCATTCATCGTCACTGCAGTGGCGTCGGCTTGTTGGCTACTCAGCCGCAAGCATTCGATGGGTTTCGACCGCGTTGCAGGAGCATCTGCAGAAGTCGGCGTGATCTTTATGGCCATGACTTTGTTGAGTGGCAGCTTGTGGGGTCGTATCACGTGGGGTGCTTTCTGGGCATGGGACCCACGACTGACAACGACCGCATTTTTGTTGGTGACGTATATCGGTTATTTGGCAGTGCGTGGTCTTGGTGGCTCGCTCGAACAACGTGCGCGTCGCTCCGCTGTAATTGCCCTGCTTGCTGTACTTGAAATTCCACTTGTTCATTTCAGCGTGCTGTTGTGGCGCTCTTTGCATCAGAATGCAAGTGTGCTGAGTGGCGATGGAGACATCAAGATGGATGGATCGATGCTGACCACACTGTTGGTGGGAGTGATCGGTTTTACCTGCACGTTTGCATGGTTGGTTATGCATCGTCAGCGAGTGCTGGCAATGCAGGACGCGATGGAGATGACGCAACTCGATGCCGCACTGCGTGAACGCGCCAATGAAAGCAGCAGGTTGAAGTAATGGACCATCTTGGATTTATTGCTGCGGTCTATGGCTCGACATTTGTCGTCATCGTCGCGCTCGTTGTTAGAACTGTTGCGCAAGGTCGTGCTTTGGCGAGCAAAGTAGCCGACAAGGACAAACCTTGGACTTAACTCCGCGCACGTCTGAAGTTAACGCGCCTCTCGCTCCACGCAAGCGCAAAGCAAAGTGGGGTTATGTCGCGGTACTCGTCGTGATTGTGGTTGCGG
>CANGZK010000007.1 GCA_947458565.1 Acidimicrobiaceae bacterium | reverse complement strand
CATTGCGTGCTCCGCCCGAGGCTGATGCAGCATTCCATGCTCTCGCCAGTGGCGCACAACTCTCGGTTTGCACACTGTGCAGAAGTGGACGGAGACCTCCCGCGAATAGACCGGCAGATGCACAAGCCGCAAACGCACCACCACCCACCTGTATGAAAATTCGATCCAGTGGCGGACCACTGACGTGTTCTTGAGCCTCTGCAATCTCCCACCCAATTGTTCGACCACCGTCTAGACACCAAGCATTTTCTGTGCCCTGCACACCGAACGGAATCGCACCTTTTGCAACGGCTTCCCGGAATCGATGAACGCACGGATCACCAGGCGGATCACCCTCGAGTCGAGGACAGCGAACGATCAAAGCATCGACGCTCTGCAACAGATCGGTGAGTTCGCTCGCAGCATTTTCAGGAACAAATACCAAGATCGGCCAGTTAACCGCCTTTGCCAAAGTTGCTGCGGCAAATGCGGCATTGCCGCATGACGAGATCGCAAGTTGTGGTCGATCTGCATCTCGCTTCCACGGTGCTACGCCGGCCTCTTGCGCAACGACAAGATGCAGCAACTCTCCAAATAGGTGACGAGCTTTGTGTGAACCAGCAACATTGTTTGTTTCGTCTTTGATCCAGACTCCACCGTTGCTCGCGAAACCGAGCGCATCTGACAACGCATCGTTGCGAGCAAATGGTGTCGTGCGAAAACCTGTTCCCGCAACACGCGCAACTGCATCGTCGGTGCGACGAATGATCGCTTCACGTTGTTCATCGTTCAACCCGAGCGATGCAGCAAAGGCATCCCATGCGAGATATTTTCTAAAAGCAATATACGGATTGGCATCACCAGTTGACCTCAGTGGCGAGATTGGTTGCTCCAACAACAGCACATGATGACGATCGCTATCGGATGAGTTTGGACAACGCCAAGAGAAGGGCTGTTCTACGGCAACACGGTGACCGCACGCCGCGCACTTCCACCCTGTTGTATTTGAAGCCAACACCGACCCAACCGACATGGTGCAATTATCGCGTGACTGCGACTATTTTGCTTTCGCTACTCGTGCGTTGAACTCGTCAATCAGCGCGTCCCAGACAGGAACATAGCGACGCAAGTTGCGCCAGAACGTTTGTGACCTGCGGGCTTCAAACACCGAAAGCGGTGTTCCCTGTTGTTCCACCCATGTGTAATAGCCAAGGTTGAAAATGCGATTGCGGTCTTGCTCGGTGCAATCAATCATTGATTCAGTAGTCACGGTGCCCAAGTGCTCAGCAAAAATCTCGGCTGCTTCAACTTCACCAAACTTGTTGTTAAACCGACGCGCCATTGTCTTGACACGCTCGCTCGGATACAAGTCTGCGCCGTCAGTTGCAATCGTGATCAACACGTCATCGGCGCCAAAACCGAGCAATTTTGCCGTCTTGATCGCAGCAATGACGTTACAAATTGCCGAAAAACCAAAATGTTGCAACGTGTCAACAATTTCTTTCGGCACATGTTTGCGATTGACGAGATAGTCACATCCAGCTTGAGTGTTGAATAGCACGTCGAGCTCGTCTGTAGCGCGGTCGGACACGGCTGCAATCACATCGGTGTTCATCACGTTGTGAATAAGTGGAATGTGCTTGTCGCCGATGCCTTGAATGTTGTGCTCGCCAAAACCATTCTCGAGCATTGTGGGGCACTCGAGTGCTTCAACAGCAACAATTTTGGTGCCAAACATTTCTTTCAGCCTGTCGCCCGCACCGATGGTGCCTGCAGAACCAGTTGCCGACGTGAACGCTGCAAGGCGCAAATTTGGATTGTTCATTGACTTTGCAACGTGTTGATAAACGCTTGCAAGTGCCTGTCCAGTTACTTCAAAGTGGCCGAGATAATTGCCGAACTCGCAGAACTGATTAAAAATGAAATTTTGTGGGTCACGTTTCATTTCATTACATGCGTCATAGATCTCTTTGACATTGCTCTCGGTTCCCGGTGTGCGAATGATGTCGCTTGGGTCGCTCGTCCATTTGTCGAGCCAATCAAAACGTTCTTGCGACATGCCGGCTGGCAACACAGCAACACCTCGTGCGCCAGTGATTCGACTAATCGCTACTCCACCTCGCGCATAGTTGCCAGTTGATGGCCACACCGCGCGTTGCGTCGTTGGGTTGAACTGTCCAGTAATTACGCGAGGAGCGAGACACGAGTATGCAGCAAGCACTTTGTGTGCGGTGATCATCGGGAAACGATCACCAAACATCACCACTATCGGGCTATCGATACCAGTGAGCGATTTTGGCAAGACCACATGATCAGGGACACTGACTCGATTACCTTGCATGTCGTTAAACCAATGAACGCGGAAAAGGTTGCGAGCATCAGGTGCGTTCTTGTCGACACCCTTTGCAACATCGGCCGCAATCAATGCAGGGTTGGCCAATTGTGCAAACGTTGGCAGCACAACATTGTTTGCCGCGCACTTGCGGACACTCTCTGTCACAGCGTCGGCGTCGACTACAGAGTCGGCCAAACCCAGCTGGCTGATCAGGGCGTTTGAGTCTTGGGCTATTGCAGTTGTTGAGTTCACGCTTTACATTCTGTCAAATTTTGAGTCAATACCTCATGCAGTGACCACTAACCTTGTGGGCGTTGGCCGACGTAGCCCAATGGCAGAGGCACGGCGCTTAGGACGCCGCCAGTGAGAGTTCGAGTCTCTCCGTCGGCACTATGGGAGTTGAGTCACACGGCATCGATCAACTGCAGACACCTGCACTGGTTTTTGATCTCGACATCCTGCGCTTCAACATCGACACGATGGCTTCACTACTTCCTGGCGCTCGCCTGCGACCCCACATGAAAGCCACCAAGTGCACATCACTGGCCAAAGAGCAGTTGCGTGCTGGTCACACCACGTTTACGTGCGCAACGCCGAACGAAATGATTGGCATGGCTCATGCTGGTCTTGGCAATGATTTGCTCCTGGCAAATGAATCACTCGACCCCGTGCGGCTTAGCGCAATGGCAGCATTGCAAGAGTCATCAATGATCACTGTTGCCATTGATTCGGATGAGACACTTCAAGCGGCCGCAACTGCCGGTATTCGTAATGTACTGATCGACGTCAACGTCGGTCTCCCTCGTTGTGGTTGTGCACCAAGCGATGCAGGTCGACTTGCCGACAAAGCGCGCAAACTTGGTATTCATGTGCGCGGCGTGATGGGTTACGAAGGCCACCTAATGATGGTGCTGGACAAAAGTGAACGCCTCGCAAAAGTTGCAGAGTCAATGCAACTCTTGAGCGATGCAGCGCAAGATGTCGGTGGCACAATCATCTCTGCTGGCGGCACTGGCACCTATGACCTTCACGCAGACACCGCTGTTACCGAAATTCAAGCGGGTTCATATTCGTTAATGGACACGCAGTACGCCCAACATGGTTTTCCGTTTCGTCAGGCAGCATGGATTGTTGGCACAGTGATTTCGTCAAACAGTTCGTGGTCTGTCGTGGATGTTGGCTTGAAGTCGCTGGGAATGGATCACGGCAACCCCACCATTGATGGTCACTCCGTGTGGTTCTGTTCTGATGAACACACAACTTTTTCCACAACTGACGGACCACCACCGCCAGTTGGAACACGAATACGTGTTACACCTGCTCACATTGACCCAACCATTGCGATGCACGCCAATGCATGGGTGATCAGTGACGATACGGTCGTCGACCAGTGGGCAATTGACCTTCGTGGTTGGTTAGTAACTACAGCATTTGCGCAAGAGCACGAAAGGCTCTTCCGCGATGCGACAGTTCATGTTTTTCATCAATAGTCATTTGCGCAAATGTGCGGCCATCACCATCTGTAGGAATAAATAGCGCGTCATAGCCAAAACCACGATCACCAATTTCATGCAACGCAATCGAGCCTTCACAAACCCCATGCGCAACTACCTCACGACCATCCGGAAACCGAAGTAACGCCACTGTTCGAAAACGTGCGGTCCGCTGCGGCACATCTATTCCTTCTAATTCCACCAACATTTTTTGTCGATTCTGTGCGTCAGTCGCACCCTCGCCGGCAAAACGCGCAGTAATCACACCTGGTGCACCGTTTAGTGCATCCACTTCAAGACCGGTGTCATCCGCAAGTGCAGCTAACTTTGTTGCGATACAGACCGCATTTGCCTTGAGCCGAGCATTGCCTTCCAAAGTGTCGGCGTCTTCAACAACTTCGGCCAACTCACTCGGGCGCGGCACAAGATCAACCACCCCACCCATTAGGTCGACAATCTCGGCAACCTTGTGCGGGTTTGCTGACGCGCACGCAACGCGTAACACCGTTATCGTCCGAGTGCGCGCTTGCTCGGTGGCACGGAGATGACTTCGCGCTGCATGTTAAAGATTTGTCCGATTCCATCCGACGCAAGTCCGAGCAACACGTCAAGTTCGCTGCGGCTAAACGCCTTACCTTCAGCGGTGCCTTGTACTTCAACAAATGTTGCTTCGCCGCCAGCAATTGGTTGCAGCATCACCACATTCATATCTACTTCTGCCGTTGAATCCTCTTCATATGGCAGGTCGATGATTGGCGTGCCGTTGTGAATACCAACGCTGATTGCAGCACATAATGAATGCAACGGGTTTGCAGTAATTCCACCGTTTTGCTGCACACGTGTAATCGCATCATGAAGCGCGAGAAACGCGCCACAAATACTTGCGGTTCGGGTGCCACCGTCGGCCTGCAGCACATCGCAGTCAATCAAAATCTGACGCTCACCCAACACTTTCATGTCGCACGACGAACGCAACGCGCGACCAATCAATCGTTGAATCTCGACAGTGCGACCTGACTGCTTGCCCTTTGCGGCTTCACGATCTACACGCTCTGGTGAAGACCCGGGCAACATCGAATACTCCGCTGTCACCCAACCCTTGCCACTCCCCTTCATCCAACGAGGAACATCTTCATCGACCGAAGCTGTGCACAGCACTCGAGTCTTTCCAAACGAGACGAGCACGGATCCAGCCGACATCTCTGTGAAGTCACGCTGAAAACTCATCTGCCTCAACTCATTGTTTTGTCTGCCATCAAACCGTGCCATGTGCTTTTCTCCCTGTTGTTGTTAGATCTTGTTATTTGACCATTGCGTAGCGGTTTCAAGTTCGGGACCAAGTAAACGTCGACCCAGTTGTGCAAACCACGCAATATCTCCGGATGAAAGAAACTTGTGTTCACCAGTTGTTGCGCCTGCGCGCATTAACTGAGTTGCTTCTAATTCTTGTTTCACGACGAATGCAGTTTCGTCTGCACTCGACACCAGCACCACCCCTGACCCCATTACATCGCTAATCACACGCGAAAGATATGGATAGTGGGTGCACCCAAGCAACAACGAATCAACCCCAGCATCACGCACCGGTGCAAGTAACCGCTCAGCCAACACCATCACTTCGTCGCCCGTCGTTTGATCTCGCTCTACAAACTCAACAAAACCTGGGCACGCTGCGCTTGTGAGAGCGACAGAAGCACCTGTAGTTCGAATTGCCTGCACGTATGCACCAGACGAGATTGTGCCAACCGTGCCAATGACCCCAACTTTGTTGTTGCGCGTAACTCGCACGAGTGCCCGCGCTCCTGGATCAATCACTCCGATCACAGGTACTGGCAGTTCGTCAACAAGTTCATCAAGTGCCACTGAAGCGGCAGTATTGCATGCAACGACAATCATTTTTGCGCCATATTCACGCACCAAACTCCATGCCAACTCTTTTGCATACCCACGCACTTCGTCGGCTGGTTTGTTTCCATACGGGTATCGACCTGTGTCGCCGATGTAGACCAAATTCTCTTGCGGCATCAAATCGATGAGGGCTCTAGCAACAGTCAACCCACCGAATCCCGAATCGAACATACCAATTGGGCTGTCACTAGAAACTTTGTGGGACAGTGGCATCGCCATTGAGTTTATGTCATTGCAATAGCCTGCAAAGGTGCTTCTTGCGACCGTTCTCGCACTCGTTGCAGCAGTGCTGCATGCCTCGTGGAACATCTCTGTCAAGCAAAGTGGAGACAAACGAATAGCACTGTGGGGACAGTTTGCAATTGGAGGCGCACTCTCTGGAGTGGTGATTTTGGCTTGGACAATGATCTCTGGCCCACCGTCAATCGCATGGGGATGGGCTGCAGTGAGCGGAGCAACTCACGTTCCGTACATCTTGTTGCTGTCACGTGCATACGACCGTGGCGACTTTTCGATGTCGTATCCAATCGTGCGCGGTGGTGGAGCACTTGCAGCAGCACTCGGTGGTGTTCTCATCCTGGACGACACAATTTCATATCTTTCAGCATTCGGGATTTTGTTGGTGGTTGCTGGCCTGCTCGTACTTGCGACCAGCGGTTCGTGGCACGTAGTTGGCGCTGCACTCTCTGTTGCTTCTTCGATTGCTGTGTACTCAATTGTTGATGGTCACGGAACGCGACAGTCAAACGCAATTGGATATGCGCTCGCGCTCAACGTCTGCGCTGGCGCAATCACATCGCTTTGGGTTGGATCCACTCGACGAAGCGAGATGATCCCAGCAATTAAAAGCAACTGGAAACGATTTGGATTTGCAGGCGTCGCATCAACCACCGCCTACACATTGATCATGATTGCGTATCAGCACGCCCCGGTTGGTTATGTGGCGGCACTTCGCGAATCAAGTGTCGTTATCGCAGCATTCGCTGGTTGGAAGATGCTCGACGAAGGCGATCATCGCAGACGAATAACTTCTGCAGCAATCGTGCTAGTCGGCCTTGTTGTGCTTGTTGCCGGCGGCTAGCAATTAAAAATAGATAATTTTTTCGGCCGATGCTTCTGCTGCATCCAAATCATCCGTGTAAGCACCGGTTGACAGGTACTTCCATCCACCATCACAAATAATGAAAACAATTGTGCCTGATTCAATTTCGCTCGCAACTTTTATCGCTCCTGCAAGTGATGCCCCAGCAGAGATACCACCGAACACGCCACACTCACGCACCATGCGTCGTGTCATTTCAATACTTTCGCGAGGTCGCACTACGCGCTTGCGATCCAACACATCAATCCCATGCCAGTTTTCAAAAATTGGAGGAATATAACCGTCGTCCAAATTGCGCAAGCCCTCAACGCGCTCACCTAACGGTGGCTCTACGGCAATGATTTGAATATCAGAATTTTGTTCTTTCAAATACCGACCAACACCCATCAGCGTGCCGCTTGTGCCGAGGCCGGCAACGAAGTGAGTGATCTCTGGACAATCGCGCCAGATTTCTGGACCAGTGCCTTCATAATGTGCGCGAGGATTCGCATCGTTTTGATACTGGTGCATGAAGCACCACTCGGGATGCTCGAGTGCCAATGCTTCGGCACGCTTTACCGCACCATTTGATCCTTCGGCACCCGGTGTCAAAATAATTTCTGCACCGAATACTTCAAGCATCTGACGGCGTTCGATCGACACGCTTTCGGGCATCAAAATAGTGATCGGGTTTCCCTTGATAGCTGCAATCGCAGCAAGTGCGATTCCGGTGTTGCCCGATGATGGCTCCATGATTCGTTGACCAGGAACTAGTGCGCCGTCTTTGATCGCCTGATCAATCATCGACAACGCGATGCGATCTTTTACCGATCCAAATGGATTTTGATTTTCCAATTTGGCCAAGAGTCGCACAGCAGGATTAGGCGAAAGGTTGCTGACGTCCACCAACGGCGTGTTGCCGATGAGGCTGAGGACACTCTCATGAAGTGCCCTAGACGAACTCTGTATTGTTGACCGCATTGGTCATAATTGTACCGAGCCCGCCAAGACTCTGCACAGCAAGGCCAAGAGCCTTCTGACACCTGTATTAAGACACTTGGATCGGTGTCTCGGTAATCACTTCGTTGATGATGCGATAGTTGCGGGGTTCGGGCACTCCCCGTTTGAGGGTCACGATCATGTAGTGCCAGGTTGGGTCTGGTGCCTGAGCTACATCGGTTCCGCTTGGATAGGCCTCGGTGTGAGTGTGGCTATGGATGACTCCAATTACCTCTTGGCCTGCGTTCTCGGCATCTCGCTCGATGATCAAATGCTCGCGAGCATTGATGGTGTACACCCGAGCCGACTTGGCTGTGTTTTCTGTTGGGTGAAACTCAAGCACCGTGTTGGTGGCTCCCGATCCAACAAGCAGACCACATGCTTCTTCGGGATAGCACGCAATGGCATGCTCGCCAATCTGTTGCATGATCAATGCAGAAACCTGCAGGGGGCGCGTCGGATCACTCGTCATAGCAATTTCAGGCTAGCCGTATGATTAAACGAACAATGAAGAACCCTGAAGATCCCGAGAACAACAGGTTGCTTGCGAGCAACCGAAAGGCACGCCACGACTACGACGTCATTGATGTCGTCGAGGCGGGCATTGTGCTGCTCGGAAGCGAAGTCAAAAGCATCAGGTCTGGTGAAGTACAAATTGCTGACGCTTACGCACATGCAAACAATGGCGAGATGTGGCTCGACGGAATGCACATCGGCGCATACGCATTTGCCAACGGTGCTGATGCTCACGACCCAACTCGCCGGCGCAAGCTGCTCATGCATAAAGAACAGATCCGTCGATTGCAAGATCGCATCGCCCAAGAACGACTCACGCTCGTGCCACTCGAACTGCGGCTATCAAAAGGCCGAGTCAAGGTAGAACTTGCACTCGCAAAAGGCCGACAAAAAGCTGACCGTCGTCAAGCAATCGCCAAAAAAGAATCAGAACTCGAGATGCGCCGTGAAGCAGGGCGCAGTCGTAGGCAAGCACAGCAATAGCTACCTGAGTAAGTGCGCACACCCCCGCCCTACACTGAGTGCGTTACGAAAGTTCAATGGGGCTGACAGGTTTCGACGTCAGTGTCGCTGGGCGATCGTGCGACCCGAGTTGCTCAGACTCGTAAAACGGGGCAAAAAAACAACTGCCAACAAGCAGTTCGCTCTCGCCGCTTAATTAATTAAGGGGTAGAGAGCAATCGTGAGCCGCAAGGTCGCACGGGGCCAATTCACCGCAGCCTGGCAACAGAAGCGGGGAATGACATTGGGAAAGACCGATGACGTTGGGAAAGACCAATGGCCGAACGGAAAGACGTTCCGCGGATAAACATTTCGGTGTTTGTCAGCCGACCCGCCGGTGTTGCTGCGTAGCGACAATGTTGGGAATGGTCGTATCACGGGCGTTCAACGGCTGATGGACGGGGGTTCGATTCCCCCCAGCTCCACTAGTTAATTTGAGTTCGGCGTAGATTTATAGCCCTGATGAAGTTCGCACCAATCTCTGATCGCCTCACTGGGCTTGGCGCAGCCAAATGGGCGGTGCATTCCGAATCGCTTCGAAGGGCGGCACTCGGTCAGTCCATCATCATCCTGTCTATTGGCGAACCCGACTTACCACCGCCAGCAAAAGTCTTGGATCAAGCTGCCGACTCAATGCGCAGTGGTCGCACTCGTTACGCAGCCGGCCAGGGCGAGCCAGAGGCGCTCCTCGCAATTGCAAATCATCTCAGCAAGCGTTCGGGTAATCCCGTCACCCCAGAAGAAGTTCTGTACACGGCTGGCACTCAAAACGGTTTGTGCACTGCCCTGTTCACGCTCGTCGAAGCAGGCGACGAAGTGCTCGTTCCCGATCCGTATTACGCGACATACGAAGGACTGGTGGCCGCTTCTGGTGCAACATTCGTTGCGGTACCCACTTCTCCCGACAATGGATTTCACGTCACTGCTTCGGCAATAGAAGCCGCCATCACTCCAAGAACAAAAGTGTTGCTACTCAATAATCCAAGCAATCCCACCGGTGCGGTGTTGTCAGTGCAAGAAATCGATGCAATCGGTGAGGTATGTGAGCGAAACGATCTGTGGATTATCTGCGACGAGGTATACGCCGACATGACCTTTGATGGCACGTTCTGCTCCCCGTTTGATCGACCGCACCTGCGACATCGCACGCTTTCTGTATCTTCGATATCAAAATCGCATGCGCTTCCGGGTTTCCGTGCTGGCTGGGTTGCGTGCCCTGCCGAAGTAACCCCGCGACTTGTTCTTGTTGCTGAAGCAATGCTGTTTGGCTCTCAACCATTTATTGAAGATGCACTCGCGGTTGCACTAAACGAAACCCACCCCGAAGTTGAGCGCATGCGTGCCGCATACAAAGAACGTGCAGCAGTATTAGTTGATGCATTTGCGGATGCAACTTCTGTTTCTGCACGTTTGCCTGAAGGCGGAATGTTCATCATGCTTGATATTCGCAAAACCGGATTGACAGGCGAAGAATTTGCATGGCGACTGCTCGACGAGGAGAGTGTTGGAACAATGCCTGGCGAAAGTTTTGGTAGCGGCGGCGCAGGCCACGTGCGCGTTGCGCTCACTGTCGAATCCGACCTGCTGAAAGAAGCAAGTCTTCGAATCCGACGCCTCGCCGACACATGCCTCGCTGAGCGCAAGTAAGCACTTACCAACATGACAAGCGAGCAGCTCAAAGTTGGCGAAGCAATCATTGATTTGTTGTCGCGCGAATATGGCGTAGATGTCGTTTTCGGAATCCCCGGCGTTCACAACATCGAGTTGTACCGCGGGCTTCATCGCTCCGGCGTAAAAGCCATTTCTCCTCGCCACGAGCAGGGCGCTGGGTTCATGGCCGACGGTTGGTCAATTGTGACGGGCAAACCTGGAATCTGTGTGCTCATCAGTGGCCCTGGCCTCACCAATGTGCTCACGCCTATCGCGCAGGCGTATCACGACTCTCGCCCAATGCTCGTGATTGCATCCACAACACCTACCGATGCACTCGGCAAAAGTTTTGGGCCATTACATGACCTTCCCGATCAGGCTGCAGTTGCACGCTCAGTCTGTGCATTTAGCGAAACAGTCACTGACCCATCGACGCTTCCAGAATTAATTGAGCGAGCGTGGAATGTATTCACTTCTGCTCGCCCCCGACCAGTACATATTGCAATACCCATGGATGTGCTTGCTCAAACATGTGCGCCATTCGTTCGTAAACACATTGCAGCCACAAAGCCAGTTGCTCACGACAGCGACGTAGCAAAAGCTTTCGAATTAATCAACTCATCCCAAACACCCGTGATCATCGCGGGCGGTGGATCAATTGATGCTTCGAAGGAAATAATCGCCTTAGCCGAGTTGTTGGATGCTCCGGTTCTTCTCACGGGCAATGCAAAGGGAGTAATGCCATCGAATCATCCCCTATGCGCTGGAAACTGTTTGGTGTTTGGTCGAGTACAAAAAGATATCGAGTCTGCCGACGTAGTGATTGTTGTTGGAACTGAGTTGTCTGATACCGATCTCTACAACGACGGCAGAGCGTTGCAGTTTGGCGGCAAGGTTGTGCGAATCGATATTGATCCAGAACAAATCAATCGTCGTACCAAGCCAACAGTTGGCATTGTTGGTGACGCCGCACAAACAATCACAAAACTTGCACATGGCATTACTGCCCGCCAAACATCGCAAGGTGCCCACCGCGCCGAACAGTGGCGAGATCATGCGCGCGCGAAAACCAGCGACACGTTTACGCCGTGGCTCGAAGTGATCGAACACTGGTTGCCAGATAACGCGATCGTTGCGCTTGATTCAACGCAACTCGGATACTCGGCTCACTGGTGGTTGCCTGCACTGCACAGCCGCTCTTGGCTCGCACCATACGGATTCGGAACACTTGGTTGCGCGTTACCGATGGCGATTGGCGCATCGGTTGCAGCGCCCGACCGACCCATACTCGCAATCGCTGGCGATGGTGGATGGTTGTTCACTGTCGCCGAAATGGCGGCGGCATTTGATCTCAAGAGTGACATCGTCATGATCTTGTGGGACAACAGTGGCTACGAACAGATCCGTACATCATTTGACGATGTTGCAGCACCGCGAATGGGCGTTGACGTTTCTTCTCACGATCCATCGGCAATTGCACGCGGATTTGGCTGGAAAGCAGTTGATGTGACTCAGCCAGACCAACTAGCAAGTGCTCTCGCTACCGCGCTTGCGAAAGGCGGACCTCAGTTCATCCGAATTGCTGTCAGTTAACTAGTTCGTTATATCTAGTTCGTGCGATAAACAACGAATACTTTGCGCAGTGTTTCGACAACTGTCCACACACCCTTCCAGCCAATTGGAAAGATGCAACTTGAACCCTCAGTGAGTTCAACAGGTTCGCCACCATCTTCATGGACGATCATGCGGCCTTTTAAGACGTAAATTACTTCGCCACGAGTGGTGAACTCCCAACGCGATGCACCAGGCTCACACTCCCAAGTTCCTGCAGTCACAGTCTCGTTGTCAAGAAATACTTGAGCACGAGTAAGTATCTCACCGGTCAATGGTTCAGCCGAAGGTTGGCCTAGTGGCTTTTGAGCGAGTTCGGATGCAGGAATGTCAAGTGCGCGAAATGAAATGGTCATGGAAACAGCCTATTGACTTAAAGGTGCTTACTAAGCAACTGCAGTGCCGACGAAATGACCCACAGCCATTGTGAAACCCATGGCGACGAGGCCACCGACCACAACTCGAAATGTTGGGCGAAGTGGATGAGCTCCACCGGCCTTCGAACTCGATACACCCAATGCAACGAGCGCAAATGCAGCAATCACAACCGTTGTTGCAATGCGATGCGCTGATGATGCAAGCGCAACGGCAATGAGTGGAATCGCGGCTCCAACCGAAAATGATCCAGCCGAACTCACACTTGCCTGCAGAGGTCTGGCCATCGTGAAAGAAGTAATGCCGAGTTCTTCTGCCATATGCACCTTGAGGGCATCCTTTTCGGTGAGCGCCACTGCAACTTCACGTGCGAGTTGATCATTGAGTCCTTTGGACGCATAAATAGCAGTAAGTTCATCCAGCTCATGCTCCGGGGTGTGAGTGAGCTCCCAGGTTTCTTTTGCGATGTCGGCTTGTTCTGAGTCACGTTGCGAACTCACCGAAACATATTCGCCAATTGCCATTGATGCCGCACCAGCAACTAAGCCTGCGACTCCTGCTGTGATAATCGTGCTCCGAGTTGCATCTGCTGCAGCAACACCCAGGATCAAACATGCAGTCGAGATGATTCCATCATTTGCGCCAAGTACCATTGCGCGCAACAATCCAATGCGATGACTTAAGTGACCTTCGTCGTGCTTGACCATGACAAGTACATTACACCTCGAGTTGATTTATCCTTAGCCCAATAGCCCATCGCGTAAGGCAAGCAACCGCTTCATTGGTCGGTGAGTTCGCCGCTCAACCTTGTCGGCATATTCGGTCAACGCCAACAACGAATTGACACCAAGCCAACGCAGTGGCTCAACTTCCCACTTTTTTGACTGATGATTGACAAGCGCTGACCGGGTAAGCGCATCGCCAGTGTCTGCAATCTGATGCGCAAGTGTTCGACCAACCAGGTTGGACAGAGCAACTCCATCGCCCACATACCCTCCACCTGCACAAAGACCCGTTTCAGTATCAACATTTGCGAACGCATGCCAATCTCGTGGTGCACCAACCGGCCCACCCCAGTGGTGAGTAAATTGCGCGTCGGCAACCTGAGGAAATATCTCTCGCACGGTTTGCTCGAGCCGACCATGAATTGTTGTGTTGCGGTCATAACGATCGGAGATACTCGAACCAAAGTGATACGGCGCACCTCGACCTCCAAACGCAATGCGTCCGTCAGCCGTACGTTGCGCATACGTGACCATATTGCGACCATCGGCAAACGTCTCACGATGATTCCAACCCAACGAACGCCACACAGATTCTGAGAGTGGCTCGGTTGCAACCATCAGCGAATACAACGGGACGATCTTTCTTTTGCTTGCTGGTAGTTGTGAGGTGAAGGACTCAAGTGCATTCACGACCCATCTGGCTCGAATTTCACCGCATTGAAGTGTTACCTTTCGTGGCTCAATTGAGAGCGCACGTGAATCCTCGAAAATCACAACACCAAGACTCTCTATCGTTCGCGCCAGCCCTGTCACCAACTTCCACGGGTTCACCACAGCGCAATGCGGGCTGTACATGCCGCCCAAAGTGGACGAAACGCGAATGCGCTGAGAAATCCGGTCGGCACTCTCCCAAGTCATATCAGCATTGCTAAACCCCGCAGCGTGCCAATCATCTATGTAGTGATGCAATCGTTCGACATGTGCGGGGTCTGAAGCTGAAGTGATAGTGCCACCCTTGTGGAAGTCACAGTCAAAATTATGTGTCTGGGCAACATGTGCAATCTCATCCACAGTTGCGAACATTTGGTCCTGCAAGAAGCGCATTGCTTGCGCACCATGTTCGGCAGACATCTCGCTTGGTGACATCGGCAAAAAGGCGCTGCACCAACCTCCGTTACGGCCACTCCCGCCAAAGCCAACAAATTGTGATTCAACAACCGCGATTGATAACTGCGGAGCGATCTGCTTGAGATAAAAAGCCGTCCACAAGCTGGTGTAGCCACCGCCGACGATAACGACATCTACCTCGACAACACCATCTGCGGAACTTCGACGAGTGGACGCATCAAACTGCACTCCCTCTTGCCAAAGCGGAACTGCGCGACCAAGAAGCATGATGACTAAAAACTACTGCAGTGTTGCTGGCACCGAACTCATCTCGAGGTGCAGCTCACTGCCGGTATACGGATTGGCGAGAGCAACTTTCTCATTCAGTTCAATACCCAAACCAGGTTCTGTCGGTGGAATGATGAAGCCACCCTCAAACTTGATTGACGTTTTCACGAGTTCGGCATGGAAGCCTTGCCATCCCTGAATGGTTTCAAGAATCAAAAAGTTTGGCGTGCATGTTGCGAGTTGGATATTGGCAGCGGCAACAACAGGACCGCAATACAGGTGCGGTGCAATCTGCGCGTGATACACCTCGGCCATTGATGCAATCTTCTTGCCCTCAAGCAATCCACCACAACGCCCAAGGTTTGGTTGCAAAATTGATGCAGCACCCGTTTTGAGAAGCTGATGAAATTCGTATTTTGTCGTCAAGCGCTCGCCTGCCGAAATAGGAATGCTCGTCGCGCGAGCAACCTTGGCAATTTCTTCTGGGGAATCCGGTGGGACAGGTTCTTCAAACCACAACGGGTCATACTTTTCGAGTTGCTTGGCAAGTCGAATCGCGCCAGATGCACTGAATTGACCGTGCGTGCCAAACAAAATGTCGGCACGAGTGCCAATTGCTTCGCGCACCGCCCGAACCATCTTGACCGAGAGGTCAGTCGCGTGCAACGCAGGTTGACGCCCATCAAACACCGAATATCTACCGGCCGGATCAAACTTGACTCCCGTAAAGCCACGTTCTACTTCACGCACCGCAGCCTCAGCAGCAGCATCGGGGTCGCTGTACACCGGGTCATCGGCATACACGTCAACTCCGACTGGAGGATAGAGATACGTATATGCGCGCAACTTTTCGTGTACTCGACCGCCCAGCAACTCGTAGACCGGCTTGCCAGTCTCTTTGCCACAGATGTCCCACATGGCCATCTCAAGACCACTCACGATGCCACCAGTTGTGAGATCGGGTCGCAACGAATATCCACGACCGTAGACATTGCGCCACATCATTTCAATATGAAATGGATCGCT